>JALLOL010000176.1 GCA_027717875.1 Acidobacteria bacterium AH-259-L09
AGGCATGGGAGAGGTCTATCGCGCTGAGGACACCAACCTGAAGCGAGAAGTCGCCATCAAAGTTCTCCCTGAGCAGTTCACGAAAGATCCTCAGCGATTGGCACGCTTTGAACGAGAGGCGCAACTGCTCGCCTCTTTGAATCACCCCAACATTGCCGCGATCTACAGCTTCGAGCACGCAGATGGTCTTCATTTTCTTGTTCTAGAGTTGGTGGAAGGGGAAACCCTGGCTGAGCGTGTTACCAAGGGACCACTGCCTGTCGAAGAAGCTCTTGAGGTCTGCCGTCAGATTGCAGAAGGAGTAGAAGCTGCTCATGAGAAGGGTGTCATCCACCGTGACTTGAAACCAGCCAACGTGAAGGTCACCCCAGAGGGAAAGGTCAAGATTCTGGACTTTGGTTTGGCTAAGGCCTTTGAAGCCGAGGTTCCTGTTACTGACATCTCGCAATTGCCGACTTTGACAGAGGAGATGACGAGAGCGGGAGTGATCCTGGGGACTCCGGCGTACATGAGCCCCGAGCAGGCGCGCGGCAAGATCGTCGACAAGCGGACTGATATCTGGGCGTTTGGCTGCGTGCTCTACGAGATGTTGACCGGCCGCCGGCCCTTCGAAGGTGAAGAGATCACGGACGTCGTCGCCCGCATCATCGAGCGCGACCCGGACTTCGCCGTGCTGCCTCGAGCAACGCCACCTTCGATACGACGGTTGCTGCGCCACGCCCTGCAGAAGGATCGCAAGCGTCGTCTTGCAGACATCGCAGACGCCCTCATCGACATTGCGGACGCGCGCAGCGAGCCGGAGACGCCTTCCCTTGCCGTAGCGCCCTCTTTGCGCGGCCGCGAGTATGTGTGGGCTGCAGTGGCGCTCGTGGCGCTCCTCACGACCGCGGCTTTGGCGATTCGAGCGTGGCTGGCGCCGGTGTCCGAGGCGGTAACGGTGCAATTCGAAGTCTTTCCGCCGGAAGGCACGAGCTGGCCCGGTGCCGGGTGGCGGCCGGTTCTCTCCCCTGACGGGCGAACGCTGGCATTTGTGGCACTGTCCGAATCGAAGCCCCTCATCTGGACTCGACCTCTGGACTCTGCCCCGGCTCAACCACTTCTCAGTACGGAAGGGACCGAATCGATCATCTTCTGGTCGCCGGACAGCCAGTGGATCGGCTTTTCCGCGGAAGGCAAACTCAAGAAGGTCGCCGTGACCGGTGGGCCATCCCAGGTGCTCGCAGATCTCCCAACGATGAACCGGTATAGCGGCACATGGAGCTCCGCGGGAGTGATTCTTCTCGGGAAGGACCGTTTCGGAGCCGGTAACCCGCCTGACTCCCCGCTCTTCCGCGTGTCGGCCACTGGTGGCCAGCCAGCCCCCGCAACGGAGCTGGATGCAAACGGCAAAGAACAGTGGCATCTTTTTCCGAACTTCCTACCGGATGGCCAACACTATCTTTACGTGGCGGCCACGGGCTCCACTAAACCTGCTCAAGGAACGATCACGGGCGCATACGTTGGGAGACTGGATTCTCAGGAGCGGCATCTGTTGCCGGGCATCAGGTCCGAGGTGAAATATGCTTCGACCGGTCACCTTTTGTTCACTAGGGACGGGGCACTGATGGCCCAACCTTTCGACCTCGATCGGTTGGAGCTCGCGGGCGAGGCTTTTCCTATCGTCGACCCCTTCGCTACATCCTACGCACCGACGGCGGCGTTTTCGGTTTCCATGACCAATAGTCTTGCGTACAAGGTCAGCGAAACTCGGGGTACGAACAGCGAACTCGCCTGGTTTGACCGAAGTGGCAAGCAACTCGGCGTTGTTGGCCTGAATGGTGCGTATGGAACTCCGGCACTTTCGCCGGACGGCAAATTTGTCGCGTTCAACCGTGGCCTTCCGGCAGACATATGGATACTGGAGATTCCGAATGGCCGGACCAGTCGGATCACGTTCGATCCGGAACGAGACACTAACCCGGTGTGGTCACCGGACGGACAGACGATCGCGTTCCGGTCCTTTCGCGATGGCCAGGTGAACGTGTATCAACGCGCTGTCGGCGTCGTAGGAGAAGCTAAGCCGCTGCTAACGAGCGATGCCCGAAAGGAGCTGCTGGACTGGTCGCCCGACGGGCGTTTTCTCGCCTTCGGTTCGGCCTTCGACTTGTGGGCGCTTCCGTTATTCGGCGACAGCAATCCTGTGCGCGTCACGGCGACGCCATTCAACGAAGGCAACCCCAGAATCTCACCCGATGGTCGTTGGATTGCCTATGAATCCGACGAATCGGGAACACCGGGGCGCGAAGTCTATATTCAATCTTTTCCAGAGCCGGGTCCTAAGTACCGGGTATCGACAAGGGGTGGAACCCAGCCAGTCTGGAGCCGAGATGGGAAAGAGCTTTTCTACATCGGAGCGGGTTCCACGTTGATGTCCGTCCCGATCAAGCCGAGCGGTTCTTCACTGGAGGTGGGCAGCCCGACTCCCCTGTTTGAGACGCGCCTTGCGCCGGACCACCGTAGCTACGATGTCTCTGCTGACGGTCGCTTCCTGCTAAATGTCATTGCCGCGGATCTCATCGCCCCTATCACCGTCATCCTGAACTGGAAGCCCAAGCCGTGATAGCGATCTCGTCCGGCGCCGATCCGTTCACTGGAGACTTGGAGAAGGCCTTCCTGCTAACAGGCCGCATAATATGTATTGAATCGTTCGGCCCTGTTTAGAGCGCTGTCAGCGTGTGCTTAACAGAGCCCTTGCGTTGCCTTTTTGCCATGTGACCCTCAGGGTTGAGAGACCTAAATCAAATTGGAGGCCTTACCCTAAAGAATACCGTCACATGGCCGTATAGTCGGCATACCGGAAACTGGAACTAAGTCTTGGGAGGGGTTACTGTAGAGAAGTAAGAGGAGACATGAGGAGACTACCGTGCTTCGCCGTTTTGATGGGTACGGTGCTTCTTAATTCTGCGCTCCGTCCGGCTCAACAAGACACCCCGAGCTCCGAAAAACGCCAACATCCTTACTGGACGTGGATAAAGGAGGTCAAGGCATTACCTACCTCTGACGATCTCAAGCCTATCTTATTGCCGACTTCCAGAGGTCACGCAGGTAAAGCTGACCTTTCTCTGCAACGGGAGATTATCCTTAAAGTAGACGCGAGCAGGCCAATAACCAGCATCCATTCGGTGGCAGTATTGCCCAGTGCAATCTGCCTCTCCGATCCAAGATCTAGCCTGGTGCGAATGTTTGACCAAAAAGGAACTCTGCTCGGCTACTTGGCGGACGATCTCATTAAACGCCGGGAGATGCAAAGACTAGAGGATATTCACTTTGGCGTCGAGACCCAGAGGATTTATATAGCCGACGGTGGTAGCGTTTTCGTTTTCGATCCGGAAGACGGCAGGTTGGAGAAAAGAATCCGTCAGCGTGCTTATTCTGTGGTGGAACTCTCGGCCGGGCGTTTGGCAGTTTCCTTACTCGCTATCCAGGGCCCTCATGCTGCCATGATGGTTGGTGAAGAATATGTTCGAACTTTTTGCTCCGAGCGGAGAAATCTTTTGGGACCTGAGGAGGAGTTCCGCCCTAATTTTCCGCCCCGTTTCCATCTTGAGAGGGATGGCGAAGGCAACATCTACGCGGTGGGCCACGTCGATTACGAGATAAGAAAGTATGACCAACAGGGCAATTACATAGGCGATTTCCAGGTGCAGCCGGACCCTGAGTATATTCCCCCACCGGAACGGGTCGACAAAGAGCGCTGGTGGACTGATCGTGATTTGACGGAACAGTGGATGAAGAGTTGGTCAAGGGTAGAGAGTGTCGTCGTCGTTCAAGATCGATATCTCGTTGTTTGTCTCACAAGCCGGGAAGGGTATCGACTCCATTTCTACACATTGGATGGATCGGTGCCCTTTTCCCCGATCCCATGGGACTATCGGCTGCTCGGAGACGATGAAGAGGGGAACCTCTACTTCGCCGATGACAAAGATAGGCTGCTGCTCTTCTCCTTGGGTGCTCACGCCCCTGAGCCCACCAGGGAATTGACTTCATTAAATCTTCCTGGGCCGTCAACAGGTCGTCGAACTTCCGATTCTAAAACCCCAATTTCCCCCAAAGATGACCGCAGTGCTGAGTCGGTAGCTGCGCCCGCTTTCGCAGCCACCTCGCTGGCAGGGGATGAGTTCACTTTGAGCACTTTGCGGGGCAAGGTCGTTGTCCTGAACTTTTGGTTCATCGACTGCCCTCCATGTCGCGTGGAAATTCCGGTATTGAACAAATTGGTTGATCAATTTGAAGGGAAAGAAGTCGTCTTTCTGGCATTTGCCCGGGACGACGCTGACAGATTGCGAAGCTTTCTCCGACAGACGGAGTTCAAGTACGAGGTCATTCCGAACTCCGCAGAGGTAGTAAAGAACTTCTCGGTCAAGACCTTCCCGACCCATATTGTGATCGATCAGGAAGGCAACATCGAGTTTGTCTCTTACGGCGGAGGCGCACACGTTCACGAAGTGCTTACACCCCCGATCAAAAGATTGTTGGATGGAAAGCTTGGGCCGTGATCCAGATCAACCCGCGAAGCTCTGCATGCACCCAGGTGTAGTCAAAATTGTAGCTGTTGAAAGCACCCTAAACCAACAAATCTCAACACAGCTCAACAAGTCCGGCGTAACTCGTTGAAAGCAAAAGCCCCGAAAATGGGGCATTCCCGCTAAAACCGTGAATCTGCTTTGCAAGCAATAGCTTTAAAAACAGCTAAAACGTCTAATATCAATAACTTAACTTGCGAAGACCACCTGCTTAAAATGCGGGTGGTCTTCTGCGCGCATGATATTTCCATAAACCCTTTAATGGCTTGAATATACGGTAAAATGAACGATGCTCTGACCTTGTTGGTTTGTGTTGACCTCGGGTGCTCCTTGCTGCTACATCTCTAAGGGCGTTGGCCCACCTGTCCGGAAAGGGCGTTATACGTCCAAGTGGCTTGCCGCTCCTGGTCAGGATCGTTCGATCGCGCTTCCCTTGAGAGTCGGAGTAATTCATTCGTGTGGGCCACCAGAAGGTGTGCTAGACTCTCGAACATCACCTCAAGCCAATTTCTCAATGACGAGGGCAACAATCTGTTATCGTAGAATGCGGCTGCGTATTATGCGGAAACCATATAAGACGCCCGAATATCGCAAGGACGACTCTAATCACTGGGAAACAGGTGGCTTAGGGGGAATCGGTTGCGGGGTATTATCTGGAAGTGAAACTAGAGAGCGGGTTTATCTGGAAACCATATAAACCGTAGTTAGGCCGCGAAAGATCAGAACATCTTCGCCGAAGGGAGACAACAATGGCACATCCGAACGAGGAGATGCTGCGGCGAGCGTACGCGCTCTTCCAAGAGGGGAACGCTGAAGGCTTTTCGGAGCATTGCACTCAGAACGTGACTTTCCA
>JALLOL010000177.1 GCA_027717875.1 Acidobacteria bacterium AH-259-L09
ATGCACTCACCTCACAGGAACGCCGCCCTCACAGCAACAGTGGTTGAGACTAGTCGGGCGTGAAGATCTGCCGGTAACCCAGATTCACGATGTCACGGAAACGGGGAGTCCCCGGTGGGAGCTTGTTCACATCCAGGAAGTCCGGATCAAACCCGTAATCTCGTGTGGGAACGTTGTAAACGGTCGCACAGCATTTAAACATGCCCGGCGCGTACTCGGAGTAATACAAACTCACCAGAGAACCTTTGTAATTGAAGGTTTTGCCGCTCCAGCGTTCCAGATAGCGCAGGAAGTTGTGAGGTCCCCCATCGAGTCCAAGCTCTTCGGTGCTGTCCCAGGCGGGATTAGGGTAGATGATGTTCTTGCCTGCGGCGACTGCCACACGATAGTAGGAGGTGGCCGCCACCCTGAGAGTAGACGAGCCAATATAAGTGGGATGCACCCAGCTGTGCCAGTCCTGCCAGTCCTTGGACAGAAAGCTGGCTGCATCGGCGATGACGGCCGCCGATGCGTGAGGGTCTCCGTATCCTGCATCATCGGCATTGTAGTTTCCCTTGACGTAGACGATATTTTCACTGGCCACGGTGAAACCACCGCTGCCGTCAGGACGAGTGGGCAGATTGCCAAGGGAGCCATTGACCAGCTTGAGCCCGTGGCGAGCGCCGCTGACGGGGTTCTTGCGGCCTTTGTCTTTGCAGTCGATTCGGATGGTGGGATCTCCATTGGCCACGCCAAAGGCATCTCCCAGGTTAGCAGCTCCGTAGGTTTCCAGTACACCGTTTTGGTTGACATCTTCGGCAGCTGCGAAGATGCCATCCGGGACCCCGTTCAGGTCGGGCGGGTTGATAATGTCCTCAAAGCCGTACTCGCCGACTTTGTCCCCGGCCCCATTGGGCAACATACCTCGGCGGTCGGAGAAATAAAAGAGGTAGCCATTTTGAGTCACGGATTCCGTGCTGGTGCCGGTACTGCCGGTAAGGCCCTTGAGCCACCGTCTCAGGTTTCCCACATCCAGCTCAACAATGTTCATGATGCCGCCGATGGCGCAACTTGTGCTCGTTGATCCGCCGCTGACGTCGCGCACCTCACCTTCCCGAGTGTCGTAGAGACCCAGGTGGAGAGACCTCCAGGGAACATCCAGATCAGCGGTCGGGAAATTGGGTGTTCCATCGGGGGGGGAGTTGGTGTCCTTGAGCTGTTGGAACTTCAAAATGGCATCCGGGTTCTCGCGCGCTATGCCCAGATTGAGCCATTCCATGGTGACATCCGCGTAACTCCCATCGGCTTGCTTGCTTTGGACCAGCAGGTAGTCATCGATGAGCGGCCAGCAAGTATTAGCACCACCCTCGACCGCATCAACGGCCGCATCACCGCTAACACAAGTAATAGGCGTGACTCCCGGTGGCAGCTGGAAATGGTCGCTGTCCACGGCTGTGTTCCATTCGGCGAAAGCCGTGTCTGTGGTTCCGTACGTTCCTCCTGTGTAGTAGGGAGCCACGTTAACCAGCCGCACCCCAGCGCCTCCAGGATTCTCAGCGGCAGTATCGCTGATCGAAACCCGAATCTGGGCCATGTTGTAGAGCCGCGATCTGCCGATCAGAGAATTCGGGTCCTCGCCGGCCGGAGGTCGGCGAATCATTTCAACGGCACGCAGTCCAGGCGCGACAAAGGGCAGAGTCATTGGCTTGGCTCCAGTGTCGCCGTTTACAATGAATCCATTGTAGTCAGTCAGGGAAATACTCGGCCAGTTTGTATTGTCAGCACTGGTGGGCCCTGCCACCTTACTCCCCTCGTCGCTAGCCAGATGCCGGCAGGCGGGTTGCGCATCGTCGCAGCCCGCAGGAGCGGTGGGAATTAGAACAGTCCCAGTAGAGCCGACAGAGCTGAGCCCATTGGACGTCTCAGCCCGAAGGACTTCCCCGGCGGCGGTGATTTTGGAGTGGAAGGTGATCCCAGAGCCAGTCCACAGGAAAAGGTTTCCATTGGTGTGAACGCGACCGCCGAAGTCAAAACCCGCGCCTGGGTTATAGGCTAAGTCGGTCTCGGAAAAAAGACCAAACTGGAAGACCGGGATCAGCGCCATCTGGACCTGGCGCTCCATCTTCACTTCCGTTCCGCTCGTTCCGCTGGCTGTGACGGCCAGCGTCAAGGGAGTGATATAGGCCAGCAAACCTTGGTTGGGACCGGAGCTGATGGATCGAACCTCCACGGTCGGTTCTCCACCGACGTTGGGAACGATGAACTGGTACTCCGGGTAAGTTGCGCTCGAAATAGCGGGTCGATAACTGGCGTCGCTCAAACCCTCGATATCGGAGACGGTAGGAGCCAATACTGAGGCGTAAAGCGCATTGAGGTCGGATATCATCTTTTCCATGGCCGCCTCAGCAGCGTAAAAACCCTGGGTATTCTCCAGATCCGTTGCTCCCAGGCGACTCTCCATGTTCACCACGTACATCGTGCCTACCGAAATCCCGGCCAGCAGCATAACGATCAGCATGGCTGAGGCCAGGGCGAATCCTTTTGATGAATGGTTTGCTGTGCAATGCATCTATAGGTTCTCCTTAGCTTTTTGTCCTCTTATTCATACCGGTCCCGATAGGTTAGATTGCGAGGACCGATCGATGTCGTCAGGCTAATATACTGAAAATCTCGCCCCACCAAAGTCGGGACAGCCGAACGGGTTGTGAGTGCGATGTTGACCTTTCGAATCTGGTTGGGCGTCCCTCCCGCGCCAGGGAGGTCCGCAGTCGCTATTGCCGTATTCTCATCATAGATGTCGTAAGTGATCTGCAAATCCTCCACGTTCTCGGCCACCGGCACCGGTGGTTGGCCACTCACTTGTCGCATCAGGCGCGTTGAGTTCGGATCTGAAGCATCGAGGTAATAAGTGATCACGTTGATCCGGTAGGCAGAGGTGGGCGGAAAAGCAGGTGCAGCGGGAGGACTCAGGATTGATTTCACGTTTCCAAAGGCAGCGCCAATCTGATTGAACCGGAGCGGATCCTTGCTTCCTGGATCGAAGTGGATGTGATCATCATGCAGCCTGGTGACCTCACCCACAGCCCCCTCTGGAGCATTGCCGTTATACAGCACCAGTATGTCGCCGACGGTGAGACCGACAACGGGGTGGTCGTGGGCTGGTGTGGTGTTCAAGTCAAACCAAATTTTGTTTGCAGCCCCCGTTTGTATGTCCACCAATGGGTACTGATCGAATTCTGAAGTCGTGTCCCTGTAGACAAGAGTGATTACATCGGTAACCACTCCGTTGATGGTGGGACCCTTTCCATCACCGGGAGTAATGGCATACAGTCGCTCGTCCGAATAAACATTGTTGGTGATGTAGCAATCGGACTGGTCGCAAGCGAAATAGGAGTCTTGCGACCCGGAGCCGCTGGGTAACTGAATGCCACCGGCCGGGAAACCAGTGCCGGCGAGACTCAGGTCACGGGCCATCAGATTAATCGCCACACGGCCGTTTTGCTGCATGTCCGACCGCTGGCTCACCATGTCGCTGAGGTTGATCGCTTGGCTGGTTAGAACCAGGGCTCCGGACAGAACCACCAGGCCCAGACCCATAGCGATGACCACCTCAATCAGGCTAAAGCCACGACTCGAACTATAATACGTTTGGCGCATTCCTTCTCCTCTTCTTCGCTTATCGAAAGCGCGAAATATAGGACTCGACATCATATGTGCGCTGGCCCCCCAAAGGGGTAGAGTATTGGATGGTAACCGTCACCCGGCGCACATCCGGGTTGACTGTGCTGTCCGAATATAGAACCGGATCAATCTGGATCCGACGCTCGAAAGAGTCGAGGACACGGATTTCATCGTCCCCGTTACCCAACACTCCATCAGGACCAGGCAGTGTAAGCGCTTCAATCTCGCCATCATCTGCCGTCCCGGTCAAGCCATCACCCGATCCAGCCGTAGGGTTGGGCCTGCGCAGCGGCTGGAAACCGTCCAAGAAAATGCCGCTATCGGATACGTTTTGGATCATGTCAAAGGTGATCTGTTGAGTATTGCGGGCAGTGAAAATGCTCTCCAAAGCTTCCCGGGACTTCTGCTTGGCAATCAGGAGGTCCTGTGACAATGTTATAGTGGCGATGGAATAGCCATAGAGCACCAGCAAACTGGTCAGCGCTATCACGATCACAAAAAGCGACGCAAGCACTTCAATGGTGCCAAAACCTTTAGAATTCTTTCTGACCATAGGACCTGTTTCCTTTTCCATCATTGATTTCACTCCCACGATCCGTCCGTCTGAACATACTGCCACCGTTTAATCCTCCCTGTAGCACCAAAAAGAGTGACGGCGCGCGTGGTTTCCAGCTCATCCGCCCGGGCCACATAAACAACTCCGTTGCAGATCTGCCCGTCCGTGGCAACAATTGCCGAGCCATCCGGCGAGAAAAGGACCTGCGATGAACCAGAGAAGTTGATTGCACCGTCGGTTCCGTAGCCCTCGGGACCAACAGAAACACCCGAGTCTACAAGGAACTCCATATCACCAGGCAACTCTATCTGGCTCACCTGCGTCCAGGTACCACCCTCAGCAAGCGGTGCCCGCTGTTCGGTGGTGATGGTGCGCGGAGTAGTAAAGGTCACCCGAGAAAGGCGCCGCGAGTCCACCGAAAGCTGTCTTGCACGGCTCATCTCCAGGGAAACAGTGCTGACCGCCATTTGCACATTTCTAGCCTTGAGCGTGGGTCCGATGAGCATCATTGCAAAAGTCGTAACCCCTGCCAGAATGACCGCTGCCATTATCACCTCGATCAAACTGAAGCCCCGCTTGCTTCTCATCTCCGAACTACCCTCGTATCCTGTTTACGTAAACACACTCCATTTGACGCGGTTACTTCTTGCCTTCAAATGCCTAAAGTTGTCTGGAACAATTGCACTACCGTCCTGAGCAGTTATCTGTAAGCAACTGGCATGCCATCCACCAGGCACCGTTTCCAAACACAAACAATGACCGGACTATAACTATCCATTAATCAACTAATTAATCTAATTAATGGTATGTGCCAAAGTAAGCCAAGAGGCGCGAAAGACTTGCTTCTCCCTGCAGGAATTCTTTAAGTTGGTTTACCATCATTTTGCGGCTTCCGCTATATAAGTTCGATTGTAATAAGTAGTTATCAGGCTTCTTCTGGCGAGTCATAGCTGTACACTCCCGTTGACAGTTGGTCGGAAAACCCGCTGCTGCGCGGTCCAAACTGTGACAATCGTCACAGGGAGTGTCCGCTAAACTAAACTCACGGAAGATATGTACCCGGAAGATATGCACCCGGAAGATATGCATCCGGAAGATATGCATCCGGAAAATATGCATCCGGAAGATGTGCATTATGAACAGAGATGCATTGAGAGCCGTCCTTAGAGAAAGGCTGAAGCGGGCCGTGGGA
>JALLOL010000178.1 GCA_027717875.1 Acidobacteria bacterium AH-259-L09
AGAATGTCTCGACTCTGGCTGCCGACCGCCTCGTCTACTCAACAGACTGGTCCTGGATACCCCAGATGTGGCTTGACCGAGGAATGCAGCCGCCCGCAGCTGACTTCGTGGTGCATCCAGGCTCAGCCCAAGAGATTTCGGCCATTCTAAAAATTGCCAATAGTTATAGGATTCCCGTTGTCCCGTGGGGTGGAGGCTCAGGCACTCAGGGAGGCGCCATACCCACCTATGGAGGCATTCTGTTGGACTTGAAAAGATTGAACGACATTATTGAAATTAATGAGGATTCCCTGTACGTGACTGCTCAGGCAGGGGTGAACGGAAGTCAATTGGAATGGGCTTTGAATGAAAAGAACCTGACCCTACCTCACTATCCAGCATCAGCCAACTGCGCCACGCTCGGTGGCTATCTGGCTCCCCGTGGCTCGGGCACCATTAGTACCAAGTACGGTAAGGCTGAAGATCTGGTGATGAGCATGGAGGTGGTGTTACCGGATTCCACAATCATCCGCACACCGCCCGTGCCAAATCATGCCTCCGGTCCCGACTTCATGCGACTTTTTCTGGGTTCCGAAGGAACTCTCGGTGTGATAACTGAGGTCACCATGCAAATTGAACGATTGCCGGAGGTGCGTCTGTTGCGGGCCATGCTGTTCAAAGATATTACCACAGGGTTGGAAGCGGGCCGGCGCATGATGGTCCAGCGTCTCAATCCCCTCGTAATCCGCATGTACGACCCTAGCTCCACGGGCTCCCTCGTCAAAGAGGTTTTAGGTTACGAATTGCAGGGCGCCTATATGATCATTGGATTTGATGGCTGGGAGGAAATTGCGCTGGCGCAAGAAAAGCGCGCCCTTGCAATTTGCAAGGAACTAGGTGCGCAGGATCTGGGACGTGAAGCCGGCGAGCGTTGGTGGAATCATCGCTACGATTTTTATTATCCCCCCTGGGGTCTGCACCTGCCTTATTTGTACGGAACCGTGGAAACCATTTCTGTCTTCGACAAGATCGAACAGCTGTACCACGCCAAAAAGGAAGCCCTGGAAAAGACTTTCGAGGATTGGGATCTTAGCTATATCGGGCATTTCTCTCATTGGTTTCCCTGGGGAGCCAGCCTTTACGACCGTTTCATCGTTAAAGACCCGCCCCAAGATCCTCATGAGGCCCTCAAATTACACAACCGGATCTGGGCAGTGGCAGTGCGCACCTCCTTGAAAAATGGAGGAATGTTGAACGAACACCATGGGATCGGCTTGAAACTGAGCCGCTTTATGCGAGCCCAATACGGCCCAGCCTGGCAGCTGCTTGAGACGATTAAACATGCCATTGACCCACATGGCATCATGAACCCCGGGAAAGTGGGCTTTGGGAGAGGACCAGGTGACTAAACGCGGCGCTAGTGTAGACAGAAGCTTCCGCGGGGAGATCGCCAGATACATCAAAGATCCAATTTCCACAACTGAACACTGCCGCTACTCCTTGATGTGCCGGCATGTCTGTCCGGTAGGAAACATTACTCACAGTGAGACTCTAACGCCTCACGGATGGGCACTGGTGGTCGCTTCGGTCAAACGTGGTCTCCTGGCCTGGGATGAGGAAAGCGTCGATATCCTGTACAAGTGTGCGGACTGTGGTCTGTGCCAATCGCACTGTGGAACCAACCAACCTCTTCCTACCGCTATTGCTGCAGCGCGGGCTGAAGTGGTCGAGCAGGGATTGGCGCCGCCTCAAGTATTGGCCATTGATAAGGCACTTCAAAAATGGGCCAATCCTTATGCAAAGCGAGCACCGCGAAAAGTGAAGGCAAAAGGTGTAATTGGATTGTATGTTGGCGATGCAGCACAGTACCTGCATCCGAGCACACTTGAGGCGGCCTTAAAGCTTTTGGAAGCGATGGGTGTCAATCCGGTTCTGGTGGGAGTGGGTTGCTCGAACGGTTTTCTGGCCAGTTCGCTGGGATTGGCGGCTACGGCGACTCAACTAGCCAAAGCCATCCTTGGTGAGGTGGTTAAAGCCGACTGTGGAAAGTTGTTGGTAATGAGTCCGGGTGATCTGTACGCGTTCAGGACCCTTTACATTGAACGCTTGAATCTAACCTGGCCACTCGAGGTTGAGGTCGTCGAGGCAACCTCTTTTTTGTACAACGCGTTCATAAACGGCAAATTGTCGTTGAATGGCCAAAACGCCACCCCATCTTATGCATATCACGACCCTTGCCACTCGCCTCGTGTGCGCCGCGAGTACGAGGCGCCCCGCCAGCTTCTTTCCACGGTATTGGGCACTGCCCCGGTTGATCTATTCTGGCGTGAGCAGCGCGCCCATCCCTGTGGGGCAGTGGGAGGACTGGAATTCACTCAACCTGAGTTAGCCACGCAGCTGGCCGAGGCCCGTTTTGCCGATACCCATCGTGCAGGAGCCTCGTTATTAATCACGGAAGATCCCCTTTGCCTGAATCAACTGAAAAAGCATGCCTCTTTTGGCATCGCGGTGAAGGGGCTTTATGAAACACTGGCTGAGGGGATTAATGAATAAACCCGGGTACGGAGGTTTTTAATCATGCAGCTTTCAATGCACAACTGGATGAGAGCCGAGCCGATCGAAACCACCATCCGTCGTCTGTCCAAGCACGGCTATGACTCGATCGAAATCAGTGGCGAGCCCGAGAAGTATGACACCAAGGAAGTCAGAAAGCTACTAGAGGAAT
Organism: Acidobacteria bacterium AH-259-L09; assembly: GCA_027717875.1. The sequence goes on from JALLOL010000178.1 coordinate 2,705, forward strand.
TCAGTTTGAAATGTTGGGGATCGGTAACGCTGATGTTGGCCCAACGGGATCTTCTGGCCAAGGACGAAAAACAGAGAGCTGAGTCCGTCCAATATGTAGAGGATTGTATTACCATGGTCAAGGAGCTGGAAGGAGAAGAGATCACCATTGTCCCCTCAACGGTCGGTAAAATTAAACCCCAGGGCGAGCCAGAAGAGGAGTGGAAGTGGGCAACCGAGAGTCTCCGGCAGTGCTATGAACATGGCTTGAAAGAGGGTGTCAAACTGGCTCTGGAACCACTCAATCGTTTCGAGACCTACTTTCTCAACCGCCATGATCAAGCCTTATTGCTGGCCCGGGAGGTTGGTTCTGAATGTGGTGTGTGTCTTGACGCGTTTCACATCAATATCGAAGAGGCCAACCCCTACCAGGCGATTTTAAACGTCGCAGAAAAACTGGTTGACTTTCATGTGGCGGACAACAATCGCATGGCTCCCGGACAAGGCACCTGGGACTGGGGGAAGCTCATTAACACGCTCAAGCAAATCGGCTACGATGGGGCACTAACGGTTGAGTTTGTGGCTCCCGTCGACCGCACCCCGGCAAACCCCTATAAGAACGCGCTGGAAAGCGGCGAGGTCGAGCTGACACCAGAAGAACTCAAGTTCATCGAAGATCATGGAAGTAGTACTCTCTCGGATGAGTTCTACAGTTGGCTGGTTGGGGAGTCAATCAAAACACTGCGAAAGTACATGTAAAGGGAGGGGCCGTGTCTTTAAAATTTAATTTTTCTAGCAAAAATTTAAATTTTAAAGACACGGCCCCTGTGCAGACCGTTGTCATCATCGGAACCCTGGACACGAAGGGTCCTGAGATTGCTTATCTTCGGGATCGCCTCCGCAATCTGGGTCTCCATACTCTTGTGGTCGACTCCGGTATCCTGGGTGAACCCCTCGATATCGAGCCGGACATCACCCGGGACGAGGTAGCGAAGCTGGGGGGCACCGACATTGAGGCACTGCGCAATGCGGGGAGCCGGGGTAAGGCCGTGCACGGCATGCAAGCGGGCATCCGCCAATTGGCCCTCAATCTGTATGGCGAGGGCCGGCTAGCTGCAGTGGCGTCCCTGGGTGGGGCCGAAGGTGCCGTGCTGGCCGCGACCGCCATGAAATGCTTGCCGGTCGGTATCCCCAAGATTTTGGTGACGCCGATTGCCTCAGGTCGACGCCGCTTTGGGCCACTGGTGGGTACACGCGATGTAATGGTGGTTCACTCAGTAGTGGACATCTTAGGTTTGAATCCCATCAGCACCGCCATTTTCGACAACGTGGCCGCTGCATTGAAAGGCATGCTTGGGCATGGACATGGAATTCGTCCGGACCCGACGTCCAAATATGTGGCCATTACCATGCTGGGCAATACCACTAAGGCGGTAATGAGTATTCGTGATGAGCTGGCCAAGCAGGATCTGGAAGCGGTTGTCTTTCACTCCAATGGGGTGGGCGGGCCGGCAATGGAAGAGCTGGCCGCCGACAACCTATTTGTCGGCGTTATTGACTTCACCACCGACGAACTCACCGATGAACTGGTAGGCGGTTTTCATGCCGCAGGACCCGAACGCCTTGCCGGGATCGGCCTTTTGGGCCTGCCTCAGGTGGTGGTGCCGGGTTGTATAGACTTCTCCGTGCACGGACCTGCGGAGGAAGTCCCTGCATCGATGAAGGGACGTCCCCTGTACGACCACAATCCCGAGTTCACGCTGGTTCGTACTCTGCCTGATGAAATGATTCAGTTGGGGCACATTTTTGCTGAAAAGTTGAATCAAGCGAAAGGGCCTGTCGTGCTAATTGTTCCAACGGAAGGTCTTTCCATTCCCAATGTTCCCGCCGGTCCCTTCTGGAACCCGGAAGCCGATGCGGGTTTTCTCCGTGCACTCAGAGAGAGCCTGCGCAAGGACATCCAGGTTTTCACGTATCCACTTCACATTAATAGCCAAGAATTTGCGTTGAAAGTGGCTAACCACTTTCTGGCGCTTCTAAACCAGAAAGGAGAAGCAAATTGAGATGAAAGTTCCAATTGAGCTTCCTTCCAACAACATTGCCGACTTGGCATATCCGGACATTCAGGCCTATTTGCAGCATTGTGATTTGATCATGATACCCATGGCCAGCACCGAGCAGCATGGTCCGCACTTGCCCTTGTGTACGGACACCGTGACGGCATTGGAGATAGCTTCGCGCGTCGCCGCAATCAATAACATGCTGCACACGCCTGTGGTGTGGACGGGCTATTCACCTCAGCACATGGCAGGGCCCGGACAGGGGCGGGGGACCATCACCATCAGGGCTTCGACCCTGAGTGCCCTGCTTTATGACATTTCCCGCAGTCTGATCCACCACGGGTTTAACAAACTGATTTTCATTAATGGCCATGGCTCAAACGTTAAGGTTATTGACCCGGTCCTGCGGAAGATCCGCTACCAGACGGGAGCACTGGTGGGTTTTTGCAAACCTTACATGGAACGCTACGTCGGTCTGATGGAAGGTCTGATGGAAAATCCACCCGACGAAACTCCAGGCTGGCATGCCAGCGAATTGGAAACTTCGCAAATGCTGGCCCATAATACTCAGCTGGTCAAGATGGACAGAGC
>JALLOL010000179.1 GCA_027717875.1 Acidobacteria bacterium AH-259-L09
GGACCCACCTGAGAGAGCCCCATCGGCCAGGAGGCGGTAAGAAAACTCTATAGTAAAGATTCTATATATAGAGGCTCGACGCCTCATTTCCGACTTTCGATCTAAAGACCTTTTGTGGGAAGTGAGCGGATCGGAAGGAGGAGATGAAAGAAACCGAGCAGCAGTGTCCTTACTGTCAGAAGTGGTTTATCCCTTCCCGCTATTGTGCCCAGCAACGGATCTGTAGCCGAGGCGAATGCCAGCGTCGACGCCGCAGCGACTACCACCGCCGGCAGCTCGCCTCGGATCCCGAGTATCGTCTGGTGTGCCGGGACAGCCGGCAGAAATGGCGCGCCCGAAATCCGGGCTATCAAAGACGTTACCGGCAAACCCATCCGGAATATGTCTCCGAGAATCGTCAGGCCCAACGCCGGCGCGACCAGAAGAGACGGCTGGAGCATCTTGTAAAGAACAACCTGGCTTTGGACTTAAAGCGTTTACAGGCCGATATTTGGCTGATGGGGCCGCAGACGCGGGATCTTGTAAAGAACAACTTAGCTTTTCGGGAAGTGGTGGTTTTTCAACGGGTTCAATCAGGGGTGGAAGCCCTGCTCTGATCTTGTAAAGAACATCCCTCTGGTTTTCTTCGGCCCCAGGCTCTATGAAGGGAGTATGGAGGAGGGAAGATGGATCCAGCCAAGATTGAAGCCATTTATCGACTGGGACACGGCGAGAAGTGGTCTACTCGGAAAATCGCTCGCCATCTGAAGGTCAGCCGTCGCACCGTTCGCAAGTACTTGCACTCGCCGGTGCTGGTTGTGGCTCCCCGTCGTCGCGCCAGCAAACTCGATCCTTTCAAAGAGCTGATCCTGGAGCTGTTGGAACAAGATCCCGAAGCGAGCGGAGCGGTCCTCCTTCAGCATCTGCGGCAGAGGGGATATGGCGGCGGCATCAGCATCTTGCGCGATCATCTCAAGAGGGTCCGCCCTCGCCCGGCGCCCCGGGCTTATCTGCGCATGGAGGCGGCGCCGGGCCAGCGCTTGGAGATCGACTGGGGACACTTTGGCGCCCTGGACTACGAAGGGGACCGGCGCAAGCTCTACGCCTTCGTCTTGATCGAATGTCACAGCCGCATGCTTTACGCCGAGTTCACCCACAGCCAGTGTTTTGAAACCTTCGTTCGCTGCCATATCCATGCTTTTCGCTCCCTGGGTGGGGTGGGCCGAGAATGCTGGTATGACAATCTTTTAACGGCCGTGGCTGAGCGCGACGGCCGGCTGGTGCGCTTTCAGCCGCGCTTTTTGGCCTTTGCCCGGGAGTACAACTTTTATCCCCGGGCCTGTCATCCCGGAGCTCCTTGGGAGAAGGGCAAAATCGAACGAGCTGGGGTCCGCTATCTACGTCAGAACTTTTGGCCCCTGCGCACCTTTCTCGATTTGGCCGACGTCAATCGCCAGGTTCGGGCCTGGCTGGGGGAAGTGGCCAATCGCCGCCGGCACCGGGAGACGCGCCAGACACCCCGAGAGCGCTTTCGCCCCGACGCCCTGCGGGCGCTGCCAGCCCTGGATCCCGATTATCGAGACACCGTAGAAGCCCTCGTCCACAAGGATCTGCGTCTGCACTTTGAGGGCAATCGCTACTGCGTCCCGGCTCGCTTTATCAGCCAGCATCTGAGTGTCAAAGCCGACTCCCAATCGGTCACCATTTATGAGGGCCGACGGGAAATCGTCCGTTATCCGCGCTGCTGGCGCCGCGGCCAGACCCTGGGTGCGGAACGCTTCGAGCGGGAGCTCCTCGAAGAGCGCCCGGCAGCCCACTGCTCCCGAGGACAGGCGCGTCTGGTGGCGCTGTTGGGCCCCGCGGCAGAAACCTATCTGCGAGCTCTCGCCGACACCGACCGCTCCCTGGCCCGTCAGATCGCCGAGCTGCTGGAGCTGCTCCGTCTGTACGGACCCGAAGCGGTTCAGGCCGCTCTGCAGAAGGCTCAAGCCGCTGGAGCCTTCGGATCCGACTATATCGCCAACCTCTTAGTGCAAGAGCAACGACCCCGGGACCTCCAGCCACCCCTGCGATTGAAAGACCCGCGACTGAATGAACTGGCTACCGATCCGCTCTCCTTACTCGATTACGATGCCTTGATTTTTGAGGAAAAGGAAGAAGAGGAATGAAAGAACTCCTCGAAAAGCTCCAACAGCTGAAACTCACCGAGATGAACCGGCAACTGGAGCCGGTTCTCGCCCAGGCGGCCCGAGGAAACCTCAGTCTGGTGGCCACCCTGGAACGGCTGGTGGACCTGGAACTGGAAGCCCGTCAGCGCCGGGCCGTCGAGCGGCGCTTCCGCCAGTCCCACCTTCATGCCCAGTACGGGATCGACTCCTTTCACTTCCAGCACCACAAGTCCCGCCAGCGGATTAAAACCAAGATCCTGCGTCTGCTCGATCTGGACTTCATCGCTCAAGGCACCAACGTGGTCCTCATCGGCAATCCTGGCACCGGGAAAACCTTTCTGGCCAAAATCATCGGCTGGAAGGCCTGCCAGGCTAACTACCGGGTGCTGTTTGCCTCGGCCATCGATATGCTCAATCAACTCCTAGCGGCTCAAGTGGACCACACGCTGGTGCGAAAGCTCAAGGTCTATACGGCCCCGGCACTCCTTCTGTGTGACGAACTGGGATATCTGTCGCTGGATCAGCAGACCTCTAATCTCTTTTATCAGGTCATCTCCACCCGCTATAGCGAGCACCGCAGTACGATTATTACTACCAATACACCCTTCTCGGAGTGGGGCAACATCCTTTACAACACCACCATTGCCACGGCCATTGCCGATCGCCTGGTGGAAAACTCCGAGGTGTTCCTCTTGGGTGGAGACAGTTTGCGCAAGGCGAAAAAGAGCCGGTCATCGAAGCGAAAAGGCAAGGACACCGGTTCAGAAGAAGCGCCGCTCTGTGATGATAACCCCAACCGGAGGAGTCCGGCGGGCTAACCCCCCAACGGCGCTGCCGATGGGGCGAAATCTCCGGGTTTTGCCCCCCGGTTCTCTAAAGAAAGGTCATCATGTTTAACTTCAGCGCGAATAATCTATCCTTGCTCTCCCGCACGGAGTGCCGTTCCTGTGTGGTGTTCCTTATGAAAGACCATCACACCCAGCGCGTTTATCGTCTGTACGACTTCAGCAAATCCCGACTCATCACGCCAGAGTATCGCTACTGCGTGGCGGGAAAAGTCAACAGCGCCGATAAACTCTACCTGGTGATTGAATCGGTCCGTAGGGACACCAAACACGATCCGCTCTCCATCGTACCTTCTCCTTCAGACCGCGCAGGAAGGGATCTATGAGGTTGGATTGAAATAACTATTGCTGACTCGGCTTCCATTCACAGACTCACGCGGACTTGGCTCCATCAACCCAGTTCATCTGCTCGTGGTGTCTCGACTCAATCCCCTGGTCCACTTTTAAACCGAGCTTTTTGGACCACTTTTAAACCGGTGCTAACACCAATTCTCATGCCAAGGGGAGGTATGCCCAAAATCCAGTTTTTTAGTGGCTCAGTGCCTTCTCTGCCCTCTCTTTCTTGATTGACCAACCTCCGTCCTCCGTCAGGCTTGTGTGCTATACTAGGCAGTTACTTTTCAACAACATAGCGCGTCAGAAAACCCTAGTTTCCGGATGGGAACTAGTTAATTCGTTTTAGGCCGCGGTACTTCCTTCATTCACGTCCCACCCAGTACATGGGACGTCGCTTCAGGTTCATTACTGCGAGAATCCGCACACCGCCCGGCTTGATCGAGTACAGGACAGCATAGGGAAAGCGCCGGGCAAGTCGGCGACGCACGTTGCCGACAAGAATCAACCCTGCTTCCGGGTGTTCTAGAATGCGGCCGACACACCGCTCAATCTCGTTCAGAAACGCGGCCCCGAGCCCCGGACTTTCGGAGTCGTAATACTGGGCCGCCTCGTTCAGCTCGCGTTCGGCTAGGCGGTGAAAGCTTGCTGTCCTGGTCACTCGAGCCTGGACCGGGCGTCGCGCAATACATCGTCAGCAGGGCGACCGGAGTCCGAACTCGAGTCCCCTTCTGCATCCCGACGCTGGGCTTCTTCAGCCCACAGCTCAGCGTTTTCCTCTTCGGACAGATCCTCCAGGCTTGCCAGAAGCTTCCCGGCCAGGCGCGCCCGTGCTCTGGGATCGAGCTTGAGGGCTTCTGCTTCGAGTTCCTCGATACTCATGACTCTATTGTACACCCGGGCAGATCTGGGAGAAGTCGCCCTAACACTGCAGATCAGCAGCGCGGTTTACCGCGTCCGCTGTCGGCATCCAGAAGAGCTTGATGAACTGGCGAGCATTTGTTTGGATTACCGTATATGTGCCATCAGCAAGCGGCCCCAACCATGCTCGCGCCCCAGTTCTCCAGGCTTTGGCAAGACAGCCTCTTCCCCTTGGTTTATCACCACACTGGCCACCAAAGAGGACCTGGCTCAACTCGAGCAGAGGCTTCAGTTAAGGATGGACACCAGCCTCGCCGAGATGCGCACGGAGATCCAGGCTGCCAAAGTCGAAACCATCCGCTGGGTCCTAGGAGCCGCGCTAGGACAGGTGATTGCCGTCGTGGCATTAGTCGGAGCTGTCCTGGCGCTGGCACGCTGAGGACGATATCCCCATTCCGATCAATCTTATTCATTGCTCAGTCCTGGTTACTCATCTCTCAGTCCCGCCGCTTGCTAAGTCGCCGCGCCTCAGTCACCGCCGGGAGTGATGCAGCCGTTTTGGCTTACCCCCTTCCTCATGAAATTGACCATTCAGTCCACCTTGTTCACATCTTCTTGTCGGAAGCATCCAAGTGTGGTACTTTCCCTCACTCATGGACACACTCAAGGCCTACGAAAAACTGCGCACGAAGTTTGACGAGGACACCGCCAAGCTCGTGGTGGATACCCTGGCCGAACTCGTGAGCCCGCCACTCGCCACACTGGCCACCAAAGAGGACCTGGCCCAATTCGAGCAGAGGCTTGAGTTAAGGATGGACACCAGGCTCGCCGAGCTGCGCGCCGAACTGCAAACGGAGATCCAGGCTGCCAAAGGCGAGCTGCGCACGGAGATCCAGGCTGCCAAAGTGGAAACCATCCGCTGGGTCCTAGGGGCCGCCCTAGGACAGGTGATTGCCGTCGTCGCATTAGTGGGAGCCGTCCTGGCGCTGGCACGCTGAGGACGATATCCCCATTCCGTCTATCCGGCCTATTCTGCTTTTCGGTCTTCATTGCTCAGGCCTAACCCGCATCGCTTAGTGCTGCCGTTTGCCCATCACCCGTCCTTTGTCCGCCAGTCCTCAGT
>JALLOL010000018.1 GCA_027717875.1 Acidobacteria bacterium AH-259-L09
GTTTTGGGAAATGACAGTCGAAGTTTTCTTGCGGTTATCCGCTCCCTGGGACGTCAAAATCTAACCGTCCACGTCGCTTGGGATGGTCACGAATCGATCGCGCGCCACTCCAGATACATTGCAAAGATTCACCCGATTCCCCCTTACTCTGGCGGGGAAACTAATTGGAAACAGGCCCTGCTTTCCATCATCAGAGAGGAGCAATTTGATCTGGCTATTCCCTGCCATGATGAAAATCTTCTTCCTTTTCAAGCCCATCGGAAGGATTTTGAAAAACTTGTCCGTATGGGCCTTGTGAATGATCGAGCCTTTGAGGTTGTTTTCGATAAAGCCAACACCTATGAGCTGGCAAAATCACTGGGCATTCCACTACCCAGGGCATTTACCGTTTTAACCCTATCGGAAATCGATGCCATCCTGTCTCGGTTCGAGCTTCCTGTTGTCCTGAAACCCTGCACTTCATACCGTCTGGAGAATTTGAACGTAAAAAACCACGTTTGTAAGGTATATACGTTGGAGGAATTAACCACCTATCTCGAGTCCCTGCTTCACCAAGGCAAGGTTCTTGTTCAAGAGAATTTTCCGGGGACGGGAGTCGGGGTCGAGGTCTTGGTAGACCAGGGAGAAATACTGGTGGCATTCCAGCACGTTCGAATCCATGAGCCCATAACGGGAGGAGGCAGTTCTTACCGCAAGAGCGTTTCGGTAGAACCAGAGCTACTGAAAGCCGTAAAGACTCTTTTGCGCTCGTTGGAATACACAGGTGTGGCGATGGTTGAATTTCGGGTAAATTTCGACACCGGTGAATGGATTCTCGTCGAAATTAACGGTCGATTTTGGGGATCATTACCTTTGGCGCTGGCAGCGGGTGCCGATTTCCCTTACTACCTGTACCAACTTCTGGTCGAGGGGAAAAGGGAGTTTCCTCAAGGGTACAAAGCTGGAATTTACAGCCGAAACTTATTTGACGACTTCGGGTGGATGGTTCAAAACCTGGGGGCCAATCGAACGGACAAAACATCTGGAACACTGCCTTTGTGGGAAGTGACAAAGGAGCTGATCAACCTGGTTGCTTTCCGAGAGCGAAGTGACACCCTGGTCATGGATGATCCCAAGCCGGGGTTCGTTGAAATATGCAGGCTATTGAGTGCGTGCAAATCGCTCGCTTTAGACAAAATAAAGAATCTCTGCCTCTTACTGCAGCCGGTTCGAAGGTTCTATGGGAGGCGGACTAGGCGAGCGCTGATTAAGGCTCAGACCGTACTGTTCGTTTGTAAAGGCAACATTTGTAGAAGTCCCTTCGCCGAAGCCTATGCCAGGGTAAATCTGGGGGAAAGTGTGCAGGTGACGTCATGTGGTTACTATCCGGAGGGAAACCGTGTTTGTCCTACACAAGCAGTTAAAACAGCCAAAAAGTTGGGAATCGATCTGGCGGCTCATCGTTCCAGTGTCATCACGGAGGACAATGTTCGCAGAGCAGAGATAATCTTCACCTTCGATTCGGAAAGCCGGCGAACCGTGATTAGCCGATACCCCTTCGCTAAGGGAAAAGTTTACAGGCTGGGCTTGCTTGCCCCCAAAGGTCCAATAAGCATCGAGGATCCGTTTGGAAAGAGCAGCACTGAATTTTATGCGGTGTACCAAAACATTGTGCGCATCCTGAATAACCTCAAATGCGCGGAATCTTCAGCCTGATCGAGGTCAAGTAAATGAGAATACTCTTCATTGCCGCGCAATTATGATAAAGGGCAAGTCGCGCCCCTTCCTGGTCGCTTCTATGATCGGCGCAAAATCGCGGGGTGAGGGCCATGAGAAAACAACTTATCATCACGGGGGGCGCGGGCTTTATCGGCGCCAACACGGCGGCGAGTTTCCTCAAAGACGGCTGGCAAGTCGTCTTGCTGGATAATTTTTCGCGCAAGGGAACGCGAGAAAACCTGCGTTGGCTACAGTCACTCAAGACCAAAGGTAAACTGGAAGTGGTCAAGGTAGATGTCCGCAATGCAAAAAAACTCATTCCCCTGTTCAAAAAGCACAGGAATGCCAAAGTAGTCCTGCACTTCAGCGGCCAAGTGGCGGTGACGACCTCGGTTATCAACCCCCGCCAGGATTTTGAAATCAACGCCCTTGGCGCTTTGAATGTGCTGGAGGCGGTGCGCCTGTCGGGGGGCGATCCCGCGATCATTTACAGCTCGACGAACAAAGTCTACGGCGGCATGGAGGGCATTAAAGTAATCCGTAAAGGCAAGCGATACCAGTACCGCGATTACCCCGGGGGGATGTCCGAGGAGCAACCGCTGGATTTTCATTCCCCCTATGGCTGCTCCAAGGGCGCCGCCGACCAGTACGTGCGCGACTACTACCGCATTTACGGGCTGAAAACGGTGGTCATGCGGCAGTCTTGCATTTACGGCTACCGGCAATTTGGCGTGGAAGACCAGGGCTGGGTGGCCTGGTTCACCATCGCATCGGTGCTGGGCAAACCCATCACCATTTACGGCGATGGGATGCAGATTCGCGACGTACTTTTCATCGATGACCTGGTGCGGGCGTACAAAATGGGAGTCCGGTCAATCAATAAAATCGCCGGCAGGATTTACAATATCGGCGGCGGGCCGCGCTTTCAGTCTTCCCTGTTGGAATTGCTCAGCACCCTGGAAAAACTGCTGGGCAAACCCATTCCCTATACTTTTGATGACTGGCGGCCCGGCGACCAGAAAGTCTTCGTTTGCGACATCCGCAAGGCCAAAAAAGAATTCGGGTGGGCACCGAAAGTTTCCGTGAAGGAAGGAGTGGGCAAGCTTTTCAACTGGGTGGTGAAAAACAAAAAGGAAATCGCTAAGTTGTTTTAGGCCGGTAGCAATATGTATATTCACAACAACCTAGGCGGCATTTCCTGCAGTACTTCTTGCACGAGTTGGCCGAATTTCTCTCCCTGCTTTTGCCAAGTGAACTCCCGCAGCACTCTTTCTCTGCCCGCCCGGCCCAGCCGTTTTGCCAGCTCGGGGTTTTGCAAAATTTCAATCACTTTCTGCCCCAGGGCCTGGCTGTCCTTGGGTTGCACCAAAAAACCCACTTCGCCGTCGGCCACCGCGTCGGGAATGCCACCGTCCCAGGTGCCGATCACCGGCCGGGAGCAGATGCCGGCCTCCAGAAACACGATGCCAAAACCTTCCACCAGGTTGCGACTCATCATCACAAAAATATCGCAGAGGTGGTACCAGTAAACGATTTCATCATGCTGCACATGGTCCAGCACCATCACCCGGTCCTCAACGCCGTATTCCCTGGCCAAAGCGTTTAGCCAATCGCGCCGCTGCTGGTTCAGGTGCCCGGCCATGACGTAAGTGACATTGGGAATTTGCTTGGCAATATGAGGCAGGCTCTCAATCACCGTATCCTGCCCCTTGTGGGGCTCGATGCGGGCGACGGTGAGCAGCACTTTTTTATCCTGCAGGCCGTAGCGCGCCCGCCGCTGCTGCAGCGTGGAGTCGTCGGGGGGAATTTCCGGAAAGTTGGCCGGATCGACGCCACCATGGATGATCGCAACTTTGGCGGGGTCGGCACCGGCCCCGACGCACTGATCTTTTGTGGCCCGGCTGATGGCAATGATTTTCCGGGCATTGGCGAGAATTTGTTTTAAAATAGAGTCATAGGGAAATTTTCCGGCGTAGCGTTCAAACTCTTCACCGTACACAAAAACGATATAAGGAAAGCCTCCCCGGCCGGCCAGGGCGGTAGCGGCCCCTCCCGGCACCATAGTCTGCCCGCAAATGACCAGGGGAGTCGATGGCGCGCCGGCCAAGTAGCGTTTCAAGTGGCGCTTGAAAAACCGGGGCCGCAGAAATTTGATTTGATAAGACCAGCGGTCCCAAAGCGAATCCGGGCGGCTAAGGCGCAGCCTTTCAGGCAGGGGTTTTTCCTGGTCCTTGGGATTTTTGAACCAGGACCAGTGCGGGGCCAGGATATCCATACCCAACTGGCTGTGCAAGCACAGGGAACTGACATGGACTGAAACTCCACCGGGAATCGGGGGCCAGTCTGAAGCGAGAAGCACAATGGGAGTGGAGGCATCCTCAGGCATCGCAAAATTCTAGCATTGAAATGCCCCCCAAGAAAATCCACCGCGGTTTATTTTCCTAAATGAATTGGCTTACATGCCTTGCGCCTGGGGTGGGTGGCGGCGTTTAAATTACCAGATAAGTCGGAATATTAATGTAGAAGTTTTTCCATCTCTTGAATGATAATCCGGGCAGTTTTCTGACTCGAAAATTGACGAACCCAAGATTTGCCTCGTTGACGGAACTCCTCATACCGGACGGAGTCTTCACATAGAGCCACGATCGCGTCTATGAACTGCTGCCGGTCTCCAGGATCAAGTGTCCAACCTCCTTTACCAACAACTTCCTCTAGAGAAGTCGCATTGGAGCTCACTACTGGAAGACCCTGCGCCATGGCTTCCAGCGGCGGAAGTCCGAAACCTTCAAACAAGGAAGGAAACACAAAAAGGTGGCCGGCTCGATACAAATCGTTCAACAGCTCGTTGGGGACATGGCCTAAGAGCCTAACCCGATCTGTCAATTTCTTTTCTTTGACCTTCTCCTGAAGAACCCTTCGGTACCGACTGTGATTGCCTGCGATGACCAGTTTGTATTCTCGACGCAGTTTGGACGGAAGCTGCTCATAGACATCGATGAGGAAAAGCAAATTTTTGTGCGGTTTCAGATTACCCACATAAAGAAAATAGTTGTCCTCTATTTTCTGTTCTCTCCTAAATCTTTCCCACTCGGGATGTGTCTCTTTTACTGAAGGTTGTTTCAGACCCGTATAGTTAACCTTGATTTTCTCTGGCCTAACCCAAAAACGCCGAAGCACCTCGTGTCTAGTCCAGTTGCTGACCACGAAGGCGACAGCCGCGAGGCTCACGCTAATTTGCAGGTTGACGAAAAAATAACAGCGATACGCTCTACCTGTTAAAGAATCGTACTCCGGACTGAACAAGATGTTCACGTCATGCACAACGACAATACCGGGACAAGGGAGAAAGCAGGGCAGTTTGTAATATGGAGAAAAAAAAAGATCTATTCTCATCTTCTTTGCAAGCCGGGGAATTTCCCATTGGTCTTGCACCAAGATTGACCTCGAACGCAACTTGACCCTCTCGCAGTCTGAGTGTCGAGCTACGCCCCGTTCGCTGGTATAGAACAGCGTCCACTTCCAATGAGGTTTCCAGCACTGCAAATACGGCAGGATTCCCTCCAGGAATCGACCAATGCCAGTCATGTGTTCTTGTAGTTCCCGGGCATCAATGCCGATGTGAACTAGATTTTCACCCATCCTCTTTCAAGCCCTGCTCTCTTGTTTCTCTATCCTGATCCCGAGGCTCGTGATATTCAGGATCGTAATGGTAAAGGTAGGAGCCGAACCACCACAACAAGAAGGTAATCCCCAAAATCAACGACAAAACAATAATCCTTCGAATCACCCTGCGTCGTGAAAAACGCCTCCAAAACTTCCGTGAAGAACGTCTCCTAAACTTCCGGCTCATTATCCCGTGAGTCTTCTCTCCATCTTTTCATACCACAGCTGGAAGACAAAAAGAGCCCACAGCTGGTTGGTTTTTCGAACTTTTCCGCCAAGATGACCCTCAAACAGATTGCTGACTTGCTGTGGATTAAAAATAGCCTGCCGGCGAAGTCTCTCCGGCGCCAGATAATGCTCAAACATGGGCCGGAGCTCGTTCTTCATCCAGGTGCCGATGGGGATCATAAAACCCTGTTTCTTACGCCTCAAAATCTCCGGCGGTAAATCTTTTCTTAGTATTTTTTTCAAGAGTTTTTTGAGGGTGAACGGGCCAAGTTTTCGCTGCCATGGGTGGCGAATCAAGTCCTCTACTAAGAGATGATCACAGAAAGGGACGCGGATCTCCAAAGAATGAGCCATTCCCATCTGATCAGCCATAAAAAGCAAATCATTCACCAAGTAGGAAACCAAATCCACATAGAAGACCTGATCAGCACAGTCCCAAGTCGAAACTGGATGAACCAACTGCTTGAAGTAAACTTTGTCCCCATCCACAGACCTTAATCGGGTTAGAAATTCCTTCGTGTACAGGTCCCGTCTTTGCTCTGTTGAATTGAAACTGACCCATCTGCGATAACGCTCCAAAGGAAGATCCTGGGGGTGTGACAAGAAGTCTCGAGCCCAGCCTCCGATGTTTCTACTCGACTCCTGCTCGGGAATGGCACCACACAGCCAAGCAAAAGACTTCCGCAACACAAGCGGTAATTTCCGATAACGCGTCTCCCACAAAGCGCCAAGGTAACGGGGATATCCTCCAAACAACTCGTCACCACCGATCCCGGAAAGCGCCACTTTGACCTCACCGACAGTCTGCTGGCTCACCAGATAAGTCGGAATCGCTGAAGAATCGCCAAAAGGCTCATCCAGTGCTCCGACGACTTCCAAGATGGTCTTGCGGATGTCCGGCTCCACAATGAACTCGTGGTGCTCTGTTCCGTAATGATTAGAGACTAACCGGCTGAATTCCAGTTCGTTAAAAGACTCAAATTGCTGTCCGTAGCCGATAGAAAAGGTCCTGACCGGGCCAGAAGAGCTTCGACTCATTAAGGCCACAACTGCGCTGGAGTCGATGCCTCCACTGAGAAAAGCGCCCAAGGGTACGTCGCTCATTAAACGAACTGCGACCGAGTCTTGAAGACGTGAATAAATACGCTTTTCAAGCTCCTCTTGGTCTCCGTTGGAGAACTGCTCAGTGGGGGGCTGCCAGTACCTGACAACCCGGTATTCGCCCCTTTCATATTCCAGGTAACTCCCGGGCGGGAGCTTGTAGATGTTCCTGTAGATCGTCCAGGGGCAGGGAATATAAAGAAAAGTCAAATAGAGCTCCAGGGCATCGGGGTTGAGCTCCAGGCAAAGCCGCTCCTCTTGCAGCAGTGCTTTCAGCTCTGAAGAGAAGATTAATTTTTTGCCAAAAGGAGCATAGTAAAGTGGCTTCACTCCCAAGTGATCCCGAGCCAGAAAGCCTCTTTGCCTCCTTTCATCCCAGATGGCAAAAGCAAAGTCTCCTCTCAAAAAGCGTGGTGTTTCCCGTCCCTTCTCCTCGAAAAGATGGAGAATAACTTCCGTGTCCGTCCGTGTGGAAAAACAGTGCCCCCCAGCCTCCAGGTCGTTTCTCAGGTCCAGGTAGTTATAGATCTCTCCATTGAAGACAATCCAGAAATCACCCTTTTCGTTGCCAATAGGCTGGTGACCGGTGAAAAGGTCGATGATGGCGAGGCGGCGCATGCCCAATGTCGCCCCCTCAGCGCAATGCACTCCTTCATCATCCGGGCCCCGATGAGAAAGGTGCTCATTCATGCGCTCGACCAAGGCGCGGTTCTGTTCCCCGAAGATGCCGCCAATTCCACACATGTCAGAAAAGGGCGTCTCTACGCAACTTCCTCCTCTCCTCAGGTGGTCTTTCGGGAGCTAAAGAGCGGGAAATGAAAATAATTCCGGCCACCAGCCAGAAGGGTTCCATGATGCGCACAATAATGAAGGTGTTGGAACCAATGGCATGGATGAGAAGGCAGACGAAACCCCCCAGAAAACCGATCGATAGACCTCTGTAGAAGGGATCGTCAGCAAAGTAACGAACACGATCGAGTCCCAGCTGAAAAAGTCTGAAGCACAAGAAAAGAAGAGCGACAAGGCCACATAGGCCGGTCTCAATTAGAGTTCTAAAGTACTGGGAATCGATAAAACGCCAGCCAGTAACTCCAAATCCAAACAAGGGCTGTTGGGGGAAATCCCGTAGAACCTCTTTAAAACTCTGCAGTCGAGCAGACGTTGCCGTATCTAGTCGCTGACCCAAAACAAGAAGCTGGCCCCTCTTTGCTTCCTGGGTCCAGGTAAAGGTGATCCTGTCGCGAATCACTTGCGGGAAGATATTGGGAAAGATCAAAAGGCTTAAGGTCAGGGCTATCAGAGCGTAACTCACCAGACGATTGCGATTGAGGAACAGCACCACGGCCAGTCCGGGAATCAAACCGAGATAGGAAGCCCGTGACATCGTATACAAGAAAGGCACAAAAAGATAAAAAGCAATGAGTGCATATGAAATCCGCTTCCCGTAGCCGCGCAGGCTGAGAGACAGGGATGCACAGAGCAAAATCAAAAAACCCAGGTAGCCTCCAAGAGTATTGGGTTCCGCGTACTGGCCTTCGAAAGGAGCCGTGACCCGCTGACCACTGGGGATTTGGGCAAGACCAATGGTGGCCACAATAAGAGCTGTGATGACGACAGCCAGCCAGTAGCGACGCAACTGTTTCTCGTCCTCAATGTTGTTGATGACCATAAAAAAGAGGACGAAGTATTGGATGTACTTGAAAACAAAAAGGGTTCCCGCCATTGGCTGCACCCGTCCCACTACCATTCCGAGGAGTGTCGCGACAGCGCAAGCGAAAATGTAGAACAGTATGGCCGAGCTCAGGGAAGTTTTCTTAAAAATCCCCAGTTCCTTGTAAAGAGCACTCCTGATCAACCAAGCGACTACGACAATAATCAGTAAGAAATCATCGAAACGAAAGGTCACTCCCCTCCCTAATGTACCTCCAGACGTGACTAGCCGCCCGATGACAAACTCGGGCGAGAGCAGCATGGAAAAGATCAGCAAATAGATGGCGATTCTGGTTTTAAAAAGAACAATCACCGAAACCGCCATTCCTAAACTAATCAAAATGCCTACGTCAGACTCCAGTCGTGAGAGAACAAGGGAGACCACACCGAGAAAGCCCACCATGAGAAACAGCAAGAAAATCGCAAATGGATTGACGCCTACCGCTCGTGCCATCTCCGACTAATCCTCCTCTGATTCGTTGTGCTCCCAGCTTATCAGTTCGATATCAGCTACTCTTCGTCAGTGAGCTTCATGATGTCTTCCAATTCTCGATCAGAAGACGCTGACTGGGAAGATGTCTTTGTGCGCTCACCTTGAGGCTTCTGAGGTTCCTGGGATTGCTCCCGCGAGGGTTGTTGAGAAGTTCTGGAAGGTTTCCGACGATTCCGTTGGCTGACGAAGTCCGAAAGTCCCCCTTTTAAACGAGTCAGGACTCCAGGAGAAGTTTTGGAAGGAGGGACTTCCTCGTACTTATATTTATAGCCATAGTATTCGTAGCCGCGGGTATAATAGGATGCGGCTTCGATATCGTTCATCACAAGGCCAATAACATTCCCCCCGACATCCAGCAGCCGACTCTTGGTTCGATTGACCGCCTCGCGTCCAACTCGACCAATTTGATAGGCAATCAGGGTTGCATCGATCCCAGAGGCCAACTGTGCGGCTTCGGCCACCGGAAGAACGGGGGCGATGTCCAGAATGATGACGTCATAGCGATGACGGACTTCGGCAAGAATCTTGCTGACCTTTTCAAGGTTCAAAAGTTCAGCTGGGTTATCGACCCTTCTTCCGGAACTAAGCAAGAAAAGATACTCAAGTCCCGGGTTGACGTGGGAATTCTTTAGTCCAAATTTACCTAAAATAAGATCGTCTATCGATCTAATGGCACTTTCCCAGTCTGTTACTTTCAGAAGAACTTCCGTCAAACCGGGTGTATTGGACAATCCAAAGACTTTATGTACCTGGGGCCGGCGTAAGTCGGCGTCGATCAAAAGCGTTCTCTGGCCGGACTGAGCAAAAACCACCGCCAGGTTAGAGGCCGTGCTGGTCTTGCCTTCCTGCAAGACTGAAGATGTGACCAGGAGGGTCTTCCAACCATTTTTCTTTAACAGGACATCAAGATGGGCGCGCAGAGAGCGGAAAGCTTCGGAAACAGTCTCCCTCGGAGCAAAGTGAGTACACAGAGTGGCTATTAGGTCTATGTCCTCCCTGGTGGCATCCCTCCCCATCTCGTCCACCAGCACCTTCTCCCTCACCGTCGCGTTATCCAAATGAGGGATTACCCCCAAAACAGGAAGTCCTACATACCGCTCAACATCCTCGATAGTCCCGATTGACGTGTCCATGGACTCCAGGACAAAGGCAAAAACACCGCCAAGTATGGCTCCAATCAGCAGTCCCAACAGGGCGTTGACAAACTTGGAGCGCACATACAATGAACTCGCTGAGTTGGCTTGCTGGACGATGCTGACTTCTTTGATTTCACCAGCTTTCTGAATCTCCGCGTCTTGTAATCGTGCCTGGAAAAGATTGAGGGCCTCCCTTCTTAAAGCCACTTGCCTCTGTAAAGACTCAAGTTGGCGAGTGACCTCGGGAACCTCGTCCAATTGATCCTGCAATTGATCCTGACGTGCAACTAAAGCGCGGCGTTCTTCAATTAACTCATCGCGAATGGCCCGGTAGCGTCCAATCAAACCGCCGATGCTCTCCTTCACCCGCTTTTCCAGCTCCTGTGCTTTAAAAACGTTCTGCTGGATCTCCATCGACGCTCCAGTCTGGTAACTCAGCAGTTGACTCCGTTCAGTTCTCAACTCGTCGATCTGAGCAATGCGTTGCAAAAGTTGTTGTTCCAATTGCGAAACCAGCGGATCTCTTGCGTCGGTAAGAGCAGGAAAGAAGGCAAAGTACTGATCGACGCTCGGCATCTGTTCCAGCTGTTTAATCCCCCTTTCCAGGCTGGCGATTTCCCTTTGAAGACCGCTGATCTCATCCCGAGCTGCTGCCATATCCTCGTGCTCCAGGCTAAGGATGGCCGTGTGCTCTCTCTTAAACTCCTCAAGTTTTCTTTCCGCTGCATTCAGCTCTTGCTCAGTCTCTCGGATCCTGGCCTGGATAAATCGCACCGCCTCGCGGATCTGGCTATTTCTCTCGGCAATGTTGTAATCGAGAAATTCCTCAGCCGTGTAATTGGCAATGTCTATCGCCAAGTCCTCGGAGGAGCCAGTCGACTTGATACCAACGATATCGCTCTCTCCTTTTTTTTCAGCTTCGACGCGGATGTTGTCAATTAACGTCACAAGTTGCTTACTGTTTCGAACCTTTTCTTCGAGCGCATCGTAGTCGATCTCCTCGCCATCAGCCAGCAGGGCTCTGACCTCGCGAAATTCATCGTGTTTCTCCCCAAGACGCAGCGCAACGCGCGCTTTAATCTTTTGACTGGTGATGATTTGTGATTGGGTGGCGATATTGTCTCCTGGATACCAACTTAAGGCCTCGATGAGGAGCGCTTGCATGTTAGCTGCCGCACGAGAGATTTTCACCAGCGACTCGGCTTCGTATACAGGAGATGGCATAGCACTTAACCAATAGGTCAAGGTCCCCACCAAAATCGGCGACCAAAAAATGACCCACTTGCGCCGCCGGAGGACTCGAAAGACGTCTCGAAGATCAAATTCAAACTCTGCCATCGCTACTCGAAGTTACCTCGCCCTCCTCACCTCCAGGAGAAATACCGTATCCCGAAGAAGAGCTAGCAAAGGAGCAATTACTCCAATCACGTCTCGATAC
Source organism: Acidobacteria bacterium AH-259-L09 (assembly GCA_027717875.1). Next base: position 11,468 of record JALLOL010000018.1, read on the forward strand.
TTGGCAAGACCGCGTCTGGGAACAAAGATAACATCATTATTTTGCAGTACAACGTTTTGAGAGAAATCGGCTTTTTCCACCAGCCTTTTGAGGTTTACCTCAACAAGCTCCGGCTGATTCAAATCACCTCGCGCGATAAAGACTTTACTGCGCGAGGCATCTGCAGTAAAACTGCCACTCCTGGAGATTACCTCCACTATTGAAAGCTCCTCCTGCACCGCGACCACTCCAGGAGAATGAACTTCACCGAACACATAATAGGTATTCGCCCCCACCTCCTTGCTGGGAATCCAAACGATATCGCCAGGATTGACAATGACGTTCTGGCTTTCATCTCCTTGAAAGATCACATCCGACAAATTGAGGAGCCGCACTTCTCCGCCGGCACGATTGATCTGAACCTTGGTCATGTTGGCCTGTTCGGTGAAACCCCCATGCTCAATAATAAATTCCAAAACTGTCTTACGACCCTCAAGCGGGTACAATCCAGCTCCCCGTACACCGGTTCCAGCCACTACTTCACCCAACAAATAGGCTCGGTTGGAACTGTATTGCTCTATGACAACTTGAACGACCGGCTGGCGAAAGTATTTCAATAACTCCTGTTCAATGCTGCGCTTCAAGTCGGTTGAAGACAATCCCTCAACCTGGAGGTTTTGGTTGACTCCAAAAGGCACAAAAATCGTTCCGTCTTCAGCTACACGGACCGTCCTTTCCTCAACATTTAGTCCGTTCCAAACTGTAATGTGCAGGACATCATTGCGCCCGACCCTAGGTTCGGGCACCCCATCGACAAGTACAAAGGCTTCCGCCCGTGAGGTGCGCTGCTGCTCCTCCTGTGAGGGTCCCGGCTGCTCACCGTGAGGGATCTCTCGAACCGGATGAAGCGCCCCAGCAGAAACCGGAAACAGGAAAATAAACAGTAAGGTCAGAATCGGGGTACCTCTTGCTCGCCTATCTGGTCCCATGCTTTGCTCTTCGCAGAAAATTGTGTGCTGGAATAAAGTGAATCTCCATGTTAGGAGCATACAGCACTCCTCTGTCACCAATGATACCGCAAAATACCGACATATGTGTGGCGCCGGTCATTCTTTCCCTTGACGATAATTGTTTTCGCGCTTCCGCGCAAGAGTGAAAGGTACTGTTTTCCTTGTCGAAATTTTTTGGTAGGATTATCTGCAACGGGTGAGCGATAATTCCGGTATAGTGTGTTTTGCATACGAGTGTTGGCTATCATTCTGGTGGACCCGGGGGGTGCAGCAATCGAATGAGGAACCGTTACTGCGCGACCCATAAGAATGCAATGTGAGGAGGGTAGCTTGAAACTTTACCAAGTGCTTCTTCCCGTATCGGACATTGAGCAAGCGGAGAGCTTCTACAGCCAGCTGCTGGAAATGCCTGGTCGGCGGGTCTCGCCCGGCCGGCATCACTTCGAATGTGGAGAATTGATCTTGACCTGCTATGATCCGGGCGCAGAAGGCGAACAGGCCGATGTCTCACCCAATCCCCAGCCCCTGTATTTCACTGCTGAGGATCTCGAAGCGGCATTCGAATGGGCCAAGGACGCCGGCTGTACTTCCTTGGATGACGAGATCGTCACTCAGCCCTGGGGTGATCGTTCTTTTTCTGTAAAAGATCCTTTTGGAAACCCCATCCGATTTGTGGATGAAACAACCACAGAGCGACAAAGGAATGAGCAAATCACAGGGGGACCTGACGATAGTCTGAAGATCGGACTTGCGCTCTCCATTGAGTCCACTAAAGAAGGGTCACAAAAAAAGCAACTTGCGGCTTCCATATTTAAGATCTTCAAGGACGAAATCTGGTTGAAGCTTTCCAAATCCTCCGCCGAACCCGTCTTCGAGGAAGGAGAAGGGGTCCGGGTTCAATATGGAGATGAAGAAGGAGTCTACGTCGCCGATGTAGAGATTATCAAGGTCCCGTCCGAGAATCAACATGTGGCGATCTCCATGCCCAAGGAAGTGAATATGCTGCAGAGGAGGGCAGCTCCGAGGGTTCGATTTGAGATCCCTATATCGTTTTCAATCGTGGGCACTGCTGAGGGCGAAGGAGAAGTTTTTAAGTCCCGAACCCGTGACATTAGTACCGGCGGGCTGAGATTTGAAACAAGCGCCCAATTGGAAGCAGGGGAAAAAGTAAAGATAAGTCTTCTTTTGCCTCCATCGGAAAAAATAAGCGTGGCCGCAAAGGTGATGTCATCTGAGCACGTCACACGTGAAAACAAGGTTTTGACTTCGGTTGGTGCGCAGTTTATTGAACTGCAGCTAGATGACCAAATCAAGATCCTACAGTTCTTGATTGACTCCCAGTCGGATGAGGAAGCAGAAAAGTGAAAGTACAGCTCAATGTGCCGCTGATAGTGTATGGTAAGTAATCGCCTTGGTGATAGAGAGCGACGGATTCTGAGCCAAATCAATTTCTCTGGGTTCGTCTAAGGACTCTCCCTGGCTGTCGTAAAGAATCTTGACCACGGGACGGAACAAGTTTTCCGGATTGACCTCCACGACTCGTGCCACTTCATCGGTATTCAAGATGACGTATTCATTATAAGGATATACAGAAAAGCTTCTCACCAGAGCCTTGACAATCTGATCCGAAAAACTTCTCGTCGCGCCGCGGGTTAACTCTTCCAGTAACTGATAGCCGGTCAAGGCCTTACGGTAAGGACGATCGTGAATACAGGCCTCGAAGACATCCGCAATGCCCAATATTTTTGCCTCCTCACGGATCTCACGGCCCTTCAATCCCCGAGGAAATCCGCTTCCGTCTTCCCGTTCGTACACCTGTCCCGCGGTTATGGCAAGCCAATCGTACTGCGGGCATAACTTTCTTAAAATCTCAGCGCTGTAAACAGACCGCTGCCGCACCTTCTTACTGACCTTTCCTGCTTGACGGAGCAGCTTATCGGGGATCCACCCTATCCCAATTTCGTGTAAAAGTGCAGACAGTCCCAGCCTCCTTTGCTTTTGAAGATTGTATTTCAAGGTCTGGGCAATACGCACTGACAAAATGGTCACATTCACCGAGTGGGTACCTACGGCGAATTCCTGTCTCCTGTCGGTGGCCAAAAGAAGGAGAGCTGAACTGTCAAGGATGGAATCGATCATGCGTTTGACCAGCTGTTCTCCGCGTGCAATAGCCGGGGGTTTACTCTCCTGAGCCCAATGGATCGATTCCAAAACGTAGGCCGTCGCCGTTTTGTACAGTCCGATCGCTTGGTCGCGTGCTTCCCTTTCAAGGAGACCTTCGCTTTCTTGTGCCTCCCGGGGGTCAAATTCTTGCAGCTCCTGCTCAGAAATCTTGTCAATCAGAGAAGTTTCACCACCCTGACGGCGCGGCGCATCCCGCGAAGGGAGTTTCTGACGGTGTTCTTCCCGATATTCTTCGCTCTTTTGCTCTTTAGACTGGCTCCCTCGGTTTTCTTGATCCAAGATTAATTAGCGTCGGACGTGAAAAGAAAGGCCAAAGCACCCCCACTGCTGTTTTTACAACACTTCTGGATCTTTAGTCTAACAGATTCTCTCAGTTTTCTCAGTTTCCGGAGAAGCCTTGATGATAAAACCTCATGCCTTGCCCATGGCCTTCACTGTGCCATCCCGGGTGAGCGCATATCCCTCCGGTAAGCTTTCCTCAATCTTGGGGCGGTATCCTCGAACACTCCATTCTTTCTCACTAAAGCGCTCCAGGATATAAGTCCGTACTCGGGGCCGTTCCTCCGAATTTAAATAACACTGTAAGATGGCCTCACGGGTTTCGTCTTCCGGCCGCTCAAAAAGGTAATCTAGGGCGGGCAGCCGCACATCGTCGGCCTCGTCTTCGAGAAACAGTTTAACAGTCTCTAACAACTGGCGCGAGTGTACTTTTCCCAGTAAGTGGATCAACTGGGCCTTAGGATCTGAGCTTGCCGGTGGATTTTCCCATTGATAACGCAAGATCTCACTCATCTTTCTGGCAAACTCGTCTTCCGGAACAATCTTCCTCAAAGCCTTGACCGGCCAATAGAGTTGTCTCTCGCGCTTCAGAAACTCGATCAGGGGCTCGACCGCTCTTTCTCGCATTTCAACGATCCAGGAAAGGACCTCCAACTTTTCCTGCTCATCCTGGCCCGACGGTGAAACATCGATGGTAAATCGATCAAGCAGCGCCAGAATGGCCTTTGCGGTCCCCATTTCACGAAGCCGCTGGGCGGCATTTATTCTCGTCGCCGGATCGCCATGAGGTTCCTTGACCTTCTTGCGAGCCCTTTCGATTTGTTTCTCAGGTGAACTGCGAAACAGAGAGAGTAGATCCATGCCGTCACTGTCGTCGAAAAGCTTACGGTCCAAGAACTAGCACACAAAAGGCGGTTTTTCAAACCAATTGACAGGAGTCAGGAGACAGGAGTCAGGAGTCAGAATCCAGAAGTCAGAATCCAGAAGCCAGAAGCTCTCAACGTTGACATTTCCCACTGCCAGCATAGTAACCCGGTCAGGTGGTCAGCCGCTCAGCTGCTCAGCTCTATTGCTCTATTGTTCTATTGTTCTATTGCTCTCGGTGCGCAGCGCCGCTACTTCAGCCCGTATCTTTTCATCTTTTTAATCAGACCCTGACGGCTCAGCCCCAATCTCTTGGCTGCACGAAGCTGATTTTGCCGGCATGCCTCCAGCGCCTCCAGAATCATCTGCTTTTCTAATTCTTCAACGGTTTCAGCCACCACCTCTTTCAAGGAGCCTCCATCTTTGTGATTTGGCCAAACACTCTTACGGATGGCTTCCGATAGATCTTCTTTCTCAATCCCTCTTCGACGAACCGAGACTACCACTCTTTTCATTTCATTCTCTAATTCCCGCACATTCCCCGGCCAGCGGTAATTCATGAGGCAATCCAGAGCCCCCGAAGCCAACTCCTTTTCTCCCTTTTTCATTTCCTGCCAGTATTTAGACAAGAAATAGTTGGCCAAGAGCGGGATATCACTTCGAATCTCCCGAAGCGGTGGCATTTCAATGTGGACCACTTTCAGGCGATAGTACAGGTCCTCGCGAAAGTTTTCCTTGTCAATCTCTTCTTTCAAATTCTTGTTCGTCGCCGCCAGGATTCTTACATCCACTGCAATCGTTTTTCTGCCTCCCACTCGCTCGATGACCTTCTCTTGCAAGACCCGCAGGATTTTCGCCTGGGCGGCCAAACTGAGATCTCCAATTTCATCCAGAAACAGCGTGCCTCCCTTGGCCACCTCGAATTTTCCAGCCCGACGCTCTACTCCGGTCGCCACCCCTCTCTCAATCCCAAACAGCTCGCTTTCCACCAGGCTCTCCGGCAGTGCCGCGCAATTCACGGTCACCAGCGGACGCCGGGCGCGGGGGCTGCCATAGTGAATTGCCCTGGCCACCAACTCCTTTCCCGTGCCACTCTCGCCCGCGATCAAAACACTCACCGTGCTGTCACTAATTTGCTCAATCAGCCTTACCACCCTTTGAATCTTCTCGCTGATACCCAGTATGTTCTGGGTGGCGAATTTTCCCTCGAGGTCTCTCGACAATTGGATGTTCTCTTCCAGCAATTCATCCCGGTGCCGCCTTAAGTCGTGGAATAACTGTGCGGTCTCGATGGCGATGGCGGCATTGGCGGCTAAAGCTTGAAGGATCTCCTCATCCTGATCTGTGAAAGAGCCATTCTTTTTATTTAATACCTCGAAGGCGCCAATGATCTCTCCCGCATAGTTTCGTAAGGGAACCGCCAATATTGTGCGGGTGCGATAGCCTGTCTGTTCATCAATTTCCCCATAAAAGCGAGGATCCTGATGAGCCTCCCCCACGTTGATCACTTCGCCGTTCATGGCTACGGCCCCCGCAATTCCCAGGCGCGCGTCGAAGCGAATCTGCTCACTCCCAAGCGCTACCCATGACCACAGTTCCCGTTTCTCCTTGTCCAACAGAAAAATACTTCCACGATCCGCCTCCATTAATCTGGTGGCTTCCTGCGCAATCAGATCCAACAGGGCCGCTGGATCCCTCTCGGCGTTCATCTTCTGGCAAATGTTCAGGATGGCCAGAAGTTTCTCTTCAGGCTCAACTCTCGCGCGATTTGCCGCCCGTTTACTCGACATCATTCCCCCTGCAAGCCGGCCCTCACTTATCCGGCCGACATCAAAAGCTGGTCTGAGTGTAATCGCTCGACCGGTAAATGTCAACCAAAGTTTACACTCTTGTTGAGGGAAGGGGTCAGACCTTGAGTTTTTCGTTTTTGGACCCAAAAACGAAAAACTCAAGGTGTGCGCCCCTTCCCTCAACA
>JALLOL010000188.1 GCA_027717875.1 Acidobacteria bacterium AH-259-L09
CGTCCTTCAGCGCCAGCGCAATTCCGGGTTCGTCTTCCACCACCAAAATGCGTTTCATTTTTCTTCCTTTCCTACCGGCAACACGATGGTAAAAGTGCTCCCATGGCCCGGCTGGCTTTCAAGGCGGAGTTGGCCGCCGTGGGCCTGAACTATGTGCTGCACCATAGCCAGGCCGATCCCAGTGCCCGTGACGTTTAAAGCCTTGGACAAGGCACCGCGCGCGAATTTTTGGAAGATCTCTTTTTGTTCTTCGCTGGGAATCCCCTGCCCACCGTCGCGCACGCGGCTGGCGAACTGTTCCCCTTGCGGAGCCAGCTCGACGCAGATGGTAGGGCAATCAGGCGAGTACTTGCGTGCATTGTCGAGCAGGTTCCATAAGGCGCGGCTGAGGGCCTCACGGTCGGCGTGGATCATTGGCGCGGGGCTTTCGGCGCTCAGCTCGATGCGATGACTATCGGTCGCAGTTTCCGCCTGAAACTCCTCTACCACGTCCTTGACCAGATCGGTGGGATCTACCGGCTCAAAACAGTACTCCTGTGCACCGGCCTCCATGCGGCCAAAATTCAGCAGGCTTTCCACCAGCCGATGGAGTCGCTCGGTCTCGCGGGCGAGAATCGCGTAGTATTGATGGCGATGTTCTTGGCCGGAGACCACGCCTCCCACCAGTAATTCGATAAGATGGCGCATCGAGGTCAGTGGTGTCCGGAACTCATGCGAGACCGCCGACACGAAATCGGACTGCATGCGGGCCACTGCCAGCTCGCGTGTGACAGAGCGCGCGATGAAGTAACTGCCCGACAGTACCAAGAACGCCATCAGTGCCAGGCCGGCCAGCAGCAACTGTCGGCGCCCGGCCAACTCTACCAGATCCGGGTTAGGACTGGTGCTTACCACGCTCAGAGTCCAGGGCAGTCGTGTGTGGGCCGCCGCCCGTACGGCCTGGTGCTCATCCGCCACGCCGGGCGCTCCCAAAACGTGATGGCCGTCGACGTCGGTCAAGGTGAGGGCAACCCGGCGACTCTGCCAGATGCTACTCCACTGCGACGCCAGATAGCGGGGACTGGCAACCAGCGCCACCAGCTTCTCCGCAGACCCACGCCAAAGCACAAGGACGGAGCGGCTATTCACCCAAACACTGCGGCGGCCGCTCAAGCTGGCTTCACCACGCCCAATCACCTGCCACTCTTCCCAAAGCCATTCCGCTGCAGCGGCAAGCGCGAGAGCCTCCTCAAGGCCCACTTGGGCGTCAGGCTCAAGGCCCAGCCACCGGTGCGCCTCTTGTGAATGGAACTCAAAGGTGGAGCGATCGATTGGCCAGCGGCCCTGCCGCAGATCGGCATAGAGCGCGGCACCCGCACGCTGCAATTCTGAAACTTGATTCAGTTCCTCCAGTACTCTGCAGCGGGCCTGTCGAGCCAGAAGTTCTGCCGGTACCTCACCCACCGGCAGGGAGCCGTACTGCGCCAATTCCTTATAGACGGCCAGCGCCTCCTCGTGTTGGTTATTCTTGCGAAGATTTCGACCCAACCGCACCAGCGCTCCCGCCTGGATGAGCAGATCTTTCGAGCCTGACAGCTCACGAAAAGCGGTGATGGCTTGGGCGTAGTCCTGCTGCTGGAACTCAAAGGTTTCGGCGGCGGCCCACAGGCTGTTTGCAGGCTCTTTCGTTGCTGGAACAGTGGGTAGATAGGGCAAACTGGGGTGGGCATCGATATTGTGGGGGGTGAGCTCCACTATCCGTGCATCTTCACCCCACCCGGCGGGAGGTGATGCTGCCCAGGCAGGGAGTTGTTGCTCGATTTCGGCTAGACGCCGCTCCAGCGCGGCTGCAATCAGGTCGGCAGCATGTTCAAGCCGCTCCTGGATGCGCTGGGTCTCGAGCGCGCGATCCTGCTCAAGGATGCGCCAGCTCAACCAGAGCAGGGCGGTGGCGGGCACAAAGGTGATCGCCAGGAACAGCACTAGCAAATGGCGGGGCGGGCCAAACCAGTTGCGAAAAGACATGTGTTTTGCTCGAATGGTCTCCTCCTCCTGGGACGCGTGAACTCCATTATAGCCAGGAATGTCAGATTCGGATCAGGATTTGGTCACGGTTGTGTCACGGCCAATGTAGTGAGCCACCATGCGGGTGCGGCTCTAAAGCCTGCTCCTAACATTTCGTGCTGCTTTGGGCCAGCCGAAACGCTAAAAAAGTGGGTGAGAAACCAGCTCGCCCGGCGGTGTTTCACGTGAAACGTCTCGCCTGAAACATGTCGGGTCCTGGTGATACGTTAAGCGTCCGATCCCGATGGTAAAGACGATCGCTATTGCCAACCAGAAAGGGGGTGTGGGGAAGACCACCACCGCCATTAATCTTGGCGCTTCACTGGCTGCAGCGGATTTGCGTGTTTTGGTGGTCGATCTTGATCCTCAGGGAAATTCGACCTCGGGGCTGGGGCTGGATAAAAATCAACTTCAGGCCTCGGTCCACGACGTTCTAAGTGGCCAGATGGATCCAGCTTCGGCCACCTGCTCGACTGAGCTGGACTCTTTTGACATCCTCCCCGCCAATCGAGAGCTCATTGGGGCAACCATCGGCTTGCTGGAAGCTGTCAATCGAGAGTTCTGCCTCAAGCAGGCTCTAAAGCCCCTGACCGCGCGCTATGACTTTATCCTCATCGATTGTCCCCCTTCTTTGGGGATCCTCACCATCAACGCCCTGGTAGCTGCCGACTCGCTGCTGATCCCCATCCAGTGTGAGTATTTTGCTCTTGAAGGTCTTTCCGACCTGATGGGCACCATCACCCGCGTTCGGCAGGGCTTGAACCCAAAATTGTCCATTGAGGGCATTTTACTGACAATGTACGACGAACGGCTGAATCTTTGTGGTCAAATCCGAGAAAATGTCAGGGAACACCTCGGGAACCAGGTTTTTCGGACCATCATTCCCCGCAACGTTCGTCTAGCAGAGTCCCCCAGTTTTGGTAAGCCCATTTTGCTCTACGATATCCGCTCCAAAGGAGCAAACAGTTACTTGCAGCTGGCCCGTGAAATTTTGGCGAAAATAGCAGCCAGTCCGGCGGAGCTAACCCTAAAATCCAATCCCATAGGATTACGCCCATGAAAAGACAAGCACTTGGAAGAGGCCTGGATGTCTTATTGCCGCAAACAGCCGTGCCCAGCACAGCGCTGCTTGAGCTGGATCTCGACCAGATCCAGCCCAACACGCTTCAGCCTCGCATAAAATTTGAGGTGCAAAAGCTAGAAGAGTTGGCTGCCTCTATTAAAGAAAACGGGGTCTTGCAACCCATCGTGGTGCGGCAAAGTGAGAATGGCTACGAGATTGTGGCTGGGGAGCGTCGCTGGCGGGCCGCTCAAAAAGCGAGTTTGGACCGCATCCCGGCAATTGTGCAAGATGTATCTGACGAAAGGATGCTGGAGATAGCTTTGGTCGAGAACATTCAGCGGGATGAGTTGAACCCTATTGAAGAAGCCCACGCCTATGAACTGTTAGTAGAACAGTTTAGCCTCACGCAGGAAGAAATTGCCCGCCGTGTGGGCCGCAGTCGTACAGCAATCACCAACACGCTCCGCCTTCTCCGCTTGCCGCGAGCCATCCAAGAAAGAGTACTCAATGGTGAAATCTCAATGGGCCACGCCCGCGCCCTGCTCCCCCTCCCCACACCGGAACAAATTCCTTTGGCTCAACAAATTGTCGCTCGCGGCCTCTCGGTTCGAGAGGTGGAACGGCGCGTGCAACGTTACCAGAACCCTTCAAAACCACGGCCAGTACTCAAAGATGCCAATGTCCGAGCGGCCGAACAAAAACTGGAAGAGCACTGGAAGACCCACGTTGAGATTCGAGGCCACGGCACCCGGGGCCAAATCGTGCTTCACTTTCATTCCTCAGAAGAATTGGACCGGCTTCACGAGACACTCCTCTCCTGCCCACAAGCCTGAAAGTAAAATCGCTTTTGGCCAACATTTCCGAGAACTTCAGAAGAAGAACAGGGTTAGGCCGGCGCCCGATCCGGCCTAACCAGGGCTAATTGCCCGGCACCATCCACGCTATCGCCAAAGTGTGGCGGGTTCTTGCAGCCCGGGTTCGGGCGAGCCGGCGGCTCGCCCCTACGAACAATTTGTGAACAATGCCGGCTAAGGTTGCGGCTAGGTTGGAAGGTCGGACCACCAAGTTGAACTTTCAACCTTCAGCTTTCCAACTTTCAACTCTCTTACTTCCCGATGCAGAAGGTGGAAAAGATCTGCTGCAAAATGTCCTCGACGGTTGTCTCCCCCGTGATTTCTGCTATTGCATCGAGAGCCTTGCGGAAGTCATAGAGAGGAAATTCCTCGCTCATCCCGGAGTGATAAGATGCGATGCCCGCTTGCAGATGGTTGCGCGCAACCTCTATACAGCGTTTATGCCGGATGCTTGTGATCAAGGCGCCCTCTTTTTCGAGTTCCCGATCGGGAGTTACGACTTTTAAAAGAGCGCTTCTCAGATCATCCAGGTGCGTCCCCTTCAGCGCAGAGACACTAACCGAGGCCGCACAGCTTTGCTCGACCTCCTGAGGAATCTTCACCTGTGACGGAAGATCCTCCTTGTTGAGCACCAAAACACAAGGATACTCCTGGACTAGCCTCCAGACACAATAGTCCTCCTCATCAAACGGCCTTGTCCGATCCACTACAAAAAGCACCGCGTCAGATTCACGTAAGTACTGCAGCGACTTCTGGACTCCCAGATGTTCAACCCGATCTTTCACCTCGCGAATCCCCGCGGTATCGGCAAGGCGTGTCGGAATCCCCTCCAGGTCAATTGTCTCCGTCAAGGCGTCACGTGTGGTCCCGGGAACATCGGTCACAATTGCCCGGTCATCTCGTAATAAACCGTTGAAAAGGCTTGATTTACCAGCATTTGGCTTGCCGGCAATGGCGGCTTTGATCCCCTCTTGGACAATTCTTCCTAAACGGAAACTCTCTTCCAACTTTTCGAGTTGTTGGTCCACTTTTTCCAAAGAGCCCATCAGTTGCTCGCGGGCTTCGGGCTTCACATCATCCTCTACAAACTCCACAGCTGTTTCCATATGACACA
>JALLOL010000180.1 GCA_027717875.1 Acidobacteria bacterium AH-259-L09
CTACCCAGGGGCTCTTCCACTTCGGGTGGATCCGCGCCGCGATGGGAAAGAAGGCTCCGTCTCGCGCCATGGCATAGTAGACGCGGGGACCGACGAGACACATCGCGTTGACGGTTGCCAAGAGCGATAGGGCCATGGCGAGGCTGAAGAGGCGGCCTGTTTGAGAGCCGAAGAGCGCGTTCGCCACCTTCGCCCCCACCGCGACAACCCCTTTGAGCTCCTCCAGAGAGGCACCGTAAAGGTAGAGGACGTTCAGCGCCACGTACAGAGCGGTGACCAGAGCCGTGCCGACGGCGAGGGCAATGGGAAGCGTTCTTTCCGGCTTTTCGATCTCTTCGGCCACATAGACGGCCGCATTCCACCCGCTGTAACCAAAGAAGACGAACACCAAGCTGATTGCGAACTGCTCGAAAAACGACAAGTTTGAAGTCCGTTCCGCCACGGCCGAGAAGTGGGCCACGTCGCCCTCGCCCATGGCAAACCCCAGGGCCAAGAACCCAGCGATGACCAAGAGCTTGAGGACGGTGAGAGCCGTCTGGAGTCTCCCCACCTCGCGGGCGCCGAGCACATTGAGCACGGTGAAAACGGCCACCACGGCGCAGGCCATGAGCTGAGCGTCGGCCAGATGAAGGGTGAGAGGACCCAGGGGGAGCGCCCGCCCCGCATCACTCAGCCCCAGGTACGCGGAAATCGCTAGTGCCGCCGCGGCGATGGGGGCTGAAAAGCCGGCGAAGAAGCTGACCCAGCCGTCGATGAAGCCCCAGGCGGGTCCCCAAGCCTCAGATAGGTAGACGTACTCCCCTCCCGAGCGGGGAAAGTTGAGGGCGAGCTCCATGTAGGAGAGAGCCCCGGTGAGGGCGATGCCCCCTCCAACCACCCAGATGAAGATCACCAGACCGGGCGAGCCCAAATCACCGGCGAGAAATCCCGTGGTGGTGAAGATGCCCGTGCCGATCATGTTGGAGACGACGATGGCGGTAGCGCTCACGACGCCGATGCGACGGACCAAGCTCGCTTGGGACATCAGCGACAGAGCCCGACGAACAGTTTCGGAGTCAAAGCCATAATCAGTTGGATTTTTAAAGACACGGCCCCTAATTTTGCCGCTGGGCTTCTCCGGTCATTGGAACAAAGCGGACTCCCGTGATGCGGGCTCTCCTGACTTTTCCCTTCCTCTTGGTGACCAACGTTAAAGTCTGAATTCCTTGCACCTTTCCTACTGGCATCACCAATCTGCCCCCTTCAGCTAGTTGATCAATAAGAGGTTGGGGAATCGCTTCGGCAGCGGCCGTGACCAAAATGATGTCGAAAGGGGCTTTCTCGGGCCAACCTTGATACCCATCTCCTTGGAGAACCTCGACATTATTGTAATCCAGCCTGGAGAGAGTCTTCTGAGCTCTTTGTGCCAGAACGGAAATAATTTCGATGGTGTAGACTTCGCGAACCAATTCCGCTAGAACGGCCGCCTGATATCCAGAACCCGTTCCAATTTCCAGAACCCGATGATGCGGTTTTGGATCAGCTGTCTGAGTCATGAGCGCGACAATGTAAGGCTGGGAGATGGTCTGCCTTTCGCCTATGGGCACAGGGCTATCAATGTAGGCATAATGGCGGACCTCGGCAGGCATGAAGAGATGACGTGGAACCTTTTTCATCGCTTGTAAAACACGGCGATCTACGATGTCCCGATTTTCAAGCTGTGATTTGACCATCTCCTCGCGCTGCTGCCCGTACTCATCTTCGGTCAATGGGGGTTTCTCAATGGGGCGAGAGGCACAAGATGACAGAGCAAAAGAGCAAGAGAGCAAGAGAACAAAAGGAAGCATAAATTTCAATTTATCAGAAGCAGCTCTCGGAGGGAAGATCGCTCGGGGTCAAGGGGTCAAGGCCCGCCTGATTCGCGTCCATTCGCGTTGTTAAATGGTCCCCTGCTAAAATAGCGCTTCTATGGCTAGGACAATTGGTATCCTGACTGGTGGTGGTGATGTACCGGGTTTGAATCCGTGCATCAAAACCATGGTCTCTCGAGTGCTCGACAGGGGAGACCGTGCGATTGGGATCCGCAGGGGCTGGGGAGGCTTGCTTCACTGTAACCCGGACGACCCAGAAACAATTTCAAATTGCACCCTTGCTTTAGACAAGCAAGTCGTCAGAACAATCGATCGCACGGGAGGGACCTTTCTTCATACGTCACGCACCAACCCAGCCCAGGTCAAGAAATCGCAAATCCCATCCTTTCTAAAATCCTCACCGGAGGCTAAAGCAGAGGGTGAGACAGTAGATTTCACTTCCCATGTTTTGCGTGTATTGGATCATCTGAAGATCGACGCCTTGATTGCTATCGGCGGAGACGACACCCTGGGTTACGCTCATCGGGTGCATCAGGAAGGTTTTCCGGTGGTTGCGGTTCCAAAGACTATGGACAACGATGTCTACGGAACCGATTACTGTATTGGGTTTTCGACAGCCGTCACTCGAAGCGTTGATTTCATCACTCAACTCAGAACTTCTATGGGATCTCATGAGCGGATTGGGATCGTTGAGCTTTTTGGTCGCAATTCGGGCGAAACCTCTTTGATCTCTGCTTACCTCTCGGGTGTGGATCGAGCTGTGATCAGTGAGGTGCCGTTTGATCTAGACAAACTGGCTAACTTTCTTGTGGAAGACCGCAGGAGAAGCCCCAGCAACTATGCGATCATGACGATTTCAGAAGGCGCACGGATGATCGGTGGCCAGATCATGGATTATGGCCCCACCGATGCTTTCGGACACAAGAAGCTTGGGGGCATCGGCTTTCTAACCGCCGAGGAAATTGAGCGACGCACGGGAGTCAAAGTGATTTACCAGCGGCTGGCATACCTGATGCGCAGTGGAGCTGCCGACTCCCTGGATCGGATGGTCGCCATAAACTATGGCAATCTGGCGGTGGAGCTGCTTGAAAAGCAAGAGACCGGTCGTTTGGTGGTCATCCAGGAGGGGCGCTACGGTCACCAGCCGCTTGACATCATTGCCCAGGGAGTCAAGAGAGTGGATGTTGAAATGTTCTATGACGAGGAAAACTATCGGCCAACCGTTTCGAAAGTCCTGGGCCAGCCCATGTTTTTGTATTAGGAGACAGGAGACAGGAGTCAGGAGACAGGAGTCAGGAGACAGGAGACAGGAGTCAGGAGTCAGGAGTCAGAATACTCGCCCGCTGAGCACAGACAACAGACCAGCTCGCAGCTTACAACTCAAAACTCAGAACTCAAAACTCAGAACTCAAAGCTCAACAGCTCGATAGCTCAAGAGCTCAATAGCTCATAGAACTCCCAGCGCGACTCCGCTACAATGAATTCGTGTTTATCCGCCTGCTCGTCTTCCTCGTTGGCCTAGGAATCGTCTCTGGTCAGACGGCGCAAGAGTACATCAACCAAACTTACCAACTGGTACTTCGATATCAATGGGAAGAAGCCGTTGAGCTGCTCAAGACGGGACTCGATCAATATCCGGATCAACCGGAGCTTTTACTCCAATTGGGAAGTCTGTTAGTCCGCTCGGGGCAAGTGGCTGAAGGCGAAAAACTCTTGCAAAGAGCCTTAGAAATACAACCCGGGAACTCGAAGACTCTTCGCAGTGCCGGAGAAGCTCAATTGAGACGGGGCTACTTTTCCTCTGCTATTGCCTTACTCCGAGAATCTTTAGCAAACAGTTCAGGCGACGCGGAATCCCATCACCGTCTGGCTTTTGCATTACTGGCTCGGGGTCAGGAACAAATTGCCGTTGAGCATGCCCGCCGTGCTGTCGAGCTCAACCCGCTTGATCCCAGGTTTCGCCGTCTGTATGCCCTTTTGCTGGAGATTCAGCGCGAAGATGAAAAGGCCTACGAACAGCTGAAGTTTGCCTACCGTCTCGCACCGCGGGACCCCAAGCTTCTATTCCACTTAAGCGAGAGACGTCGGTTGAGCGGTAACCTTTTTCAAGCTCTGGAATACTTGGAACTGGCCGCTGAAGTAGATCCTGAGAATCCCCTATACCACGACAAATTGTCTGATCTTTATGATCGGCTTGGGGAAAAAGAAAAGGCGATGGAGGAAGCACAGCGGGCACGGAGTCTGGGCCAGGCTTTCGAGAAATACATCACTGCCATTAGACTCTCCGTAAAAGGGAAAAAATTTGATGCCATCCGAATTTTGCAGCCAGTGATTAAGGCACATCCAGAGTTTGTGACGGGAATGATGCTCCTAGGGGATCTCTATCAGAAGTCAGGTCGAGAGAGCCAGGCTCTCGATCTTTACCTGAAGATTCTCGAGCGAGATCCTTTTCAATCCTCTGCCAGAGAGAAGGGGGCCTGGCTCCAAGTTCAGCAGGGTCTCCTGGATTCCGCTCTCCAACTGTTAGAAGATTCCGGATTTCAAACGCCGAATCACACCCTTATCGCCGGCTATCATCGAATGATCGAAGAGGATTGGCCGGGAGCTCTTAAGTACTTCCGTAAGGTCGAAGCTCAGAATCCTTTGAATCCAGATCTATTACAGCTAATCAGTTATTGCCTCAATGCCAAGGGCCAAACAGAAGAAGCACTCCTCCATCTGGCTAAGGCCGAGAGACTTCGCCCCGATGATCCCGAGATCGAGCTTCAGATGCGGGAGATAAAATTCCAGAATGGGCTCGATCTTCTCTCCGGGAAGAAGTGGAGAGCAGCTCTGGAAGCTTTCCAAGAGTTGATGAAAGACGATGTCCAGGCTGAGTACCTTCTCCGTATGGCCTACTGTCGCCAGCAGCTGGGTGACCTCAGCCGGGCCGCCGAACAATATCGAGTAGGGCTGGAAAGTGATCCAACGGCCACCTGGGCACGGATCAATTTCGCCACGTGCTTGTCTCTCCTCGGTAAATATCGTGAGGCCGCCGGCCAGTGGGAGTTGATTTTGACACAGTCTAAAACTTCGCAAGCCTATTACCAACTAGGTCTCTGCTACTCACATTTAAGTCGCTTTCCAGAAGCCGAGTACGCCTTCGAAGCAGCAATCAAGTTGGGAGATGAGCGCCCCGAAGTCCTGTACAACTTGGGCGTCAGCCGCCTTCATGCAAAAAAACTCGCTGCGGCTTGGCATTTGATCCGACGCTCGGCCAGGGCTGGATACCCACCTGCCCAGGACCTGCTTCGGCAAGCACGTCG
>JALLOL010000181.1 GCA_027717875.1 Acidobacteria bacterium AH-259-L09
CACTCAAGAACCCTTCGGGCTTGGCCACTTGGTGGTAACTTTCAATAAAGCGAAGGCAATTCCCGCAACCCTCGAGATGCTGCTCAAAATTCTTTAGTTTTTCCGGTTCCAACTCTCCCTCCAAGTAGGCGTAAGCAAACTGCTCGATTTCTTCACAGCTTGGTAAACCCCTTAACTTCATTATCCACGTTTTGAGCAGGCGGACGATTTTCAAGATGCTCTCTCCTTCAATTTCCATCCTGCCCACCGACAGGATAATGGAAGTTTTTGCTGCAAAGTACCCTATCATACCCAATCAGGTGATTCAAGAAATTGTTCTCTTGGCAGCCGTTGGAAAGCACCAAGGTGAAGCAAGAATCATCAGATCAAGAGATCAACTCGATTGCCTTCTTCATGCCGACGTGGCGAGGGAGGAAGAAGGTTCAGAATGATCTCCAAAATGCCGTTGTTTCGTTCGGCTTTCACGACATCGCTCATGGTTACCTCCTTTGAGGTGTGGCAGATAGGATTGTTTTCTCGACGTGAGAGTATCGTGCCTTTGGATTAGAGACAAGGCTGGAAGGGACGGATTTTTCGGGATACACGACCCTCTATCCGTTATTGCCTGTCCTAGTTTTTTAGAAAGTTCCGGCGGGTCTTCGAAACATCAACGACCGTTTGCATGACTTTGCCGCCACGGAGGAACTTCACTGGAATCCGATCGAGGCCGGCCAGCCCTTTGCCCGCTTGTGCCAGACATTCACTGTGACATGCCTCTTGTTTGTTGAACTCGAGAATTAAATCGCCGCCGAGCAATAGCCCTTGATCGAAAATCTGAGCCGGGACCGAACCCCCTCGCAGCCCCGCCTTTTCGGCGGGGCTTCCCGTGACGACGCGCTGAACCAACAAGGCTCCTTCCAGATCGAGGTTAAGTAAACGAGCGAGCCCTTCTCTGTTCAAAAAGATGGCCTCTATACCCATCCAGCCGCGGTCTTCGAGGACCAGCAGCTGCTTGGCCGTGTCGATCGCTACTACAAAGCCCAGTCCCTCAAATCCGCCAGATCGGCTGAGGATTAGGGAGGCGATGCCAATCACCTCACCTTTGGAATTGAATACCGGCCCCCCACTGTTGCCAGAATTAATGGCGGCATCGGTCTGGATGAATTCAGCTAGGATCGTGCCGTCATAGAGCCGATCAAATTCACGGAAGCCGCTGATGTGGCCCACCGAAAAGGAATTCTCCAGGCCGAACGGGGCTCCAACAACGTACGCCATTTGTCCCACGGCCAGCCGGTCAGAGTCTCCCAGTGTGGCGTGCTTCAGCTCCGGAGCTGGTGTCAGCAGCCTTAGCAGGGCAATGTCGGCGCTGGACTCGCTGTAGACAAGTTCAGCCCGGTGTGATTTGCCGTCGTGGGTTTTTACACTGATTTGTTCCGCATCGTCCACCACATGTGCAGCAGTAAGCACATGACATTCTGGCGAGATCAGCACCCCGCTGCCCAGGCCCCTCTGCTTCTGCTCGCCTTCCCCGGTGATGATTGTTTGCAACGTAAAAATCGTCACTACCGTTGGCAAGACCTTGCGATACAGCTCTACCGCTTGGAGTTCTTCGCCGGAAAGATCATCTGGCGGGATACGGACTTTCGGGCTGGCATGCTCCTGCCCGTAGAGCGTGACCATCGCCAATATCCAGAGTGAGACTGCGGCGCGAAGTCTAGAAGTCTTTTTCATTAGCCTTGTCTCCGCCTTCTTCTTCGTGTAATTTCGCCGGTATGTGGGGGGACTTACACAGCCAGAGAGCTGTTTTCCAGTAGCTGTCATTTCTCCATGCTAGCATAGCTGTCTCTCCCTAAAAAGTCATCCTGGCCTGATCGCCAGTTGCTGGCCACTCCGGATCGACCAGACCTTGACTCAGGATGCCACTGGTACATTGGTTATGCTGGAGCTGGAGGCGATGGGTCTGGATCGGGTATGGGCGCAGAACTGGGAGCAACAACCACGGTCTTTCCCAAGCCGTGAGCATGCGGCACTGGCGCCTCGGTATCTCGGACTGCGTGTCGTGATCGCCAAGGAATTCGCACGGATCCATTGGCAAAACCTCGTGAACTTCGGTATCCTGCCGCTGACTGGGTAAAGGAACACCTGTGACCGCAGTTTCCTGCATGCAGTCGTAGCCTTTAAATCCTATCGTCGCCTGTAGGATCAGCGACGTCGTGTCTTGAGGCTGTAGAAGATTAGAGGGAAGTCCCATGAAAGTCTCTGATCTTTTTGTGAAATGCCTGGAGAATGAAGGGGTGCGGTATGTGTTCGGGGTCCCTGGAGAGGAAAACGAAGACCTTCTCTTTTCCCTGGAGCGATCTTCCATTCAGTTCATTCCCACACGGCATGAACAGGGGGCGGCCTTCATGGCGGATGTGTGGGGGCGTCTAACCGGCAAGGCCGGCGTGTGTCTATCCACACTTGGACCCGGAGCCACCAACTTGGTAACGGGTGTGGCGGATGCCACCCTGGACAAAAGCCCTGTCGTGGCCATCACTGGACAGGCAGGGTTTGATCGGATCCATAGAGAAAGTCACCAGTATCTGGACATCGTCAACATGTTCCGCCCGATCACCAAGTGGAATGCGGCTGTGTCCAGCCCTGATGTGGTGCCCGAAGTGGTGCGGAAGGCCTTTAAGCTGGCGGAAAGTGAGAAGCCCGGTGCCACGCATATCGAGCTTTCGGAGGATATCGCCAAGTTGAAGTCTGACCGGCAACCCATCCCGCCGATTCAGGTACGCCGTCCGGATCCGGACCGGAAGGCGATGGACCAGGCCGTCTCCTTATTGAAGAAGGCCCGTAATCCTCTGGTGTTGGCGGGCAATGGCGCGATTCGAAAGCTTGCTTCCCGCCAGCTTCGCGAGTTGGTGAAGCGTTATCACCTCCCCGTCGTCGATACCTTCATGGGCCAGGGGGCGATTTCCCACCAAAGCCCCGAGTCTCTTTTTACGATCGGCATGGGATTCCGTGACATTGTGATGGACGCGGTCGATCAGGCCGATCTCGTCATCGCGGTCGGTTACGATATCGCGGAGTACGCTCCGGATGCGTGGAATCTGAGGAAGGACAAAGTCATCGTCCACATCGATTTCGCTCCGGCAGAGGTCTACACCCACTACCAGCCCGCGGTGGAGGTGGTCGCAGATATCTCTGCCAGCTTGAGGGAGCTGAACGAACGGCTGGCCGGAAGCCGCCTTGCCTTCGACGCATCCTGGTATGCACCTATCCGGAAGCGCCTCAAGGCCGACATTGCAAGTTATGATCTCCGGAAAGGAAATCCCTTGACCGTCCCGGGGGCCTTAAACATCCTGCGCTCGATCATGAGCCAGGATGACTTGCTCATCAGCGATGTTGGAAGCCACAAGATATGGATTGCTCGCAACTTTCCGGTCTGTTGCCCTAATGGCTGCCTATTTTCCAATGGGCTGGCCAGTATGGGCATCGCCCTGCCTGCTGCAATTGCCGCTGCCCTTCATCAGCCCAATCGGAGGATCGTCGCGGCCATGGGGGATGGGGGATTTATGATGAATTCACAGGAACTGGAAACCGCCAAACGTCTTGGAGTAGCCTTTACCGCGATCATTTTTAACGACAACGACTATGGCTTGATCAGCTGGAAGCAGGAGATGAGCCGGGGCCGTTCGACCGGTACGAGATTGAGTAATCCGGACTTCAAAGCCTATGCAGAGAGCTTCGGCATCAGAGGATACCGACCCGGGACGGTTGCCCAGCTCAAGAGCCAGCTAGGGCATGCCATTTCCTCCGGAGAGTTGTGCGTGGTGGAAATACCCGTGGATCAGCGCGTCAATCATGAGCTCATTCGAAAGCTGGAGAAGCGCGAACAGAAGGTTAGCTGACATGGCGATTGAATCGGTCAACCCGGCAACTACTACGCCGAGAACGCCGAGAAGTTTCTGCCGCCTGAGTTGATCCCGACTGAGGCCTCGAAAAGTTTCGTGACCTTTGAGCCGATGGGGATTGTGCTGAGAAAAGGTCAAAAGGGATGTTGATTGCATTATTACTGGCAGCAATCTTCCTAGCATACGCGAACGGAGCCAATGACAATTTCAAAGGGGTTGCCACACTATTCGGAAGCGGTGCCTCGGATTACCGGCGAGCGTTGAATTGGGCTTGCTGGACCACTCTGGCCGGATCGATTAGCGCGGTTTGGCTTGCACGGGAGCTTGTAGACATATTCTCGGGTAAGGGCTTGGTGCCGGATGCCATTGCAGCTTCTCCCGCATTTTTAGTGTCAGTCGGCCTCGGGGCGGCGACCACGATCTTGACAGCCACTTACCTGGGACTTCCCATTTCAACTACGCATGCTTTGACGGGCGCTTTGCTCGGCGCTGCTATGGTGCATACAACGGGAAGAGTTGCTTTTTCACATGTGGGGTCCGCTTTCTTGGCTCCGCTCATATTCATTCCCTTGCTGGCAATGGCCTGCAGCGCGTCAGTCTACCTGATCTTTAGAGCCTTCCGCCTGACTCTTGGCATCGACAAGCAGAGCTGCGTGTGTGTAGGGAGAGACATCGTCCATTCTGTGTTGCTGCCTGCTACGGGGGAGACGTTGTTCAAACCAATCCCAGTGTGGCAACCCAAGATCGGTTCCAAAGAGCACTGTCAACATACATACGTTGGGGATTTCTTTGGTATTCCTGTAACCGAGATACTGGACAAACTTCACTACTTGAGTGCAGGAGCAGTGGGGTTTGCACGGGGCCTTAATGACACACCCAAAATCACCGCCTTGTTGATCGCGAGCAGTACACTAACACCAGTAACGCGCTATGGGCTGGTGGCTCTATTTATTGCTCTTGGAGGTTGGTTGTCAGCACGCCGTGTGGCAGAAACCATGAGTCATAGAATTACGGCCATGAATCCCGGTCAGGGCTTCTCAGCTAATCTGGTGACTTCACTTTTGGTCATCGTTGCCTCTGACCTGGGGATGCCTGTCTCCACCACCCATGTGAGTGTGGGCTCATTGTTTGGAATAGGATTGTTGTCGGGTAGTACAGACAAACGAGTGATTGTCTCCATTGTTTCTTCCTGGGTAGGGACCCTGCCTCTCGCAGCAGTCCTGGCGGCGATTGTTTCTTGGCCTTTATAGACCGCGGTCCACGGAGCTAACC
>JALLOL010000182.1 GCA_027717875.1 Acidobacteria bacterium AH-259-L09
CGTGAAGACAGCCAAGGAGATCCCCTTTTTGCAGTGAGGGCACCTGAGCATCATTCGTATTATCCTAAGTAGGTTGGGTTAAGTCAAGCAGAGATCGTTGAATCTCAGCCATTCTCAGGGCCAGGGAGACTATCTCTGGTCAGGTTCAGGAAGGAAAATCCGCCTGCTCGATGTGGTTGCAGGCCCTGGTTATCTTAGTTTTCAAGGGTTTAATCGTGTGATCTATCAAACGAACGCGAGGCACTTATAAACCACCAAAGTCTTCGCTTAGTTTCCTGGGCTTAAACTTCGCACGTATGAAGATTACCTTCCCACACCTCAAGAAAGAGAAGCGGGCTTGTAAACCCAGGTGAAACTTGCCCCCTTCCTGAATGATCTCGAACTCAACTTCCTTCTGCCCCTCCAAGAAGTCCTCATCACGAGGGAATAGGATAAACACGTCTTGGTCTGCCGAAGGTAGCTGGTTCATGTAACGCGCCCGCGTGAATTCGAGTGTGCCTCTTACAACCTTAACTGGCCGGAGAAACACACTCTTATCTTTCTTATGCTGGAGGAAAATGCGCTTGGGGTTTTCTGCTTCCACCACCTCCTCACCTATCCATCCCCCAAAGTGAGTAAACCACATTGAAAACGCGGAGACGTAAAAGGCATAATAGCCCTTAAGTTCTGCCCGCATCTCATCATGTACGGCAATAGTTTCTTCGTCTGTCAGCCTCTCTTGAACCTGACTTATCCTCGCAACTGCCCAGCAGACATCATCTGTTACCCAAGTTATCTGTACACCGGTCATCTTGACGCCAGTAACTGCCCCGCCCATTAGTCTTCCAAAGTCCTGCCAGAAACCTAGTTGCGCTACTTTAGTAGCCTCCTTGATGACCTTCTTTGCCTTACCCTCTGACCATCGTTGCCATTTGGCTTGTTCCCCCAGCAAGGTACAGCATAAGGGAACTAAAAGGGCGAACATTCTCACTTTTCTCATAATTCTCACCCCTTACCCGCCAAGGGTCTCACAGTGGAGGTGAATTCGCAATTCTAAGTCTTTTGTAAGCGAGTCTTCGATTGTCGAGGGTCTGGCACCTGTCTGTCAGGAGCGTATGGGGTCGAGCCAGCCAATTTTTTTGTGAGAATTTTCTCGCTTTTTTGCCCGCCAGTCTTTCTAGCTGGGCTGATGTTTTAAATCTGGATGACCAAATTTTTTTTGGAATCAGCTAGCAGGAAGGCTTGCTTCGTACTTGGCTCTTCTCTCTCCTCGATGCCAGTATCCACCGGACAGCGCGTAATTAATAAAGAAACAAGAACAAGTGAGAGAATCCATAGAACAATTGCCCACTTCGGAATTGCTTTCCAGTCTTCCCATTCCACGGCTTTCTCCTCCAAAGTTGCCAGAGGTATGCCGTCAGGATAACGCCAGGGCCAGACACCAGTTCAAGTGGACCATGCCAGCCGGTCACCGTTGGGCCATCCCGAAATGGTGGATACTCTGCCTAGGCTCTGACCTGAGATCGTTCAATGAGGGGCAATCTTGGAGCGGTTTTTCAGGGCCATAGGAGGGATTCGCTCGGGAGGGGGCGAAAAGCTCCTTCGCTGCGATCCAATCGTCAAATCAGCGGCCACCTGGGGGGGCAGAACCCCGCTGGCCGGTTCTCGGGTTGGAACCTCTACTGTCCAAAAAGAAAAACAACCCCGGTCCGCCACCGAACGTTGTTGAAAGTGAAAGTTTCCCCATTCCCACGGCGGACTGGAAAATAATCAAACTCTATTAGACGAACCGCAATCTTCGAGTTTACCCGGACGTCCAAGCCAGCCCCCGCAGCTGCAGTGAAGACATTGTCGTCAAAGTCGGCCGATTCAGAGTCCAACCTGACCGAGCCTGTTACATGGCTTACGCCAAACAAAGCACGAACAAAAGGCTTCACTCTTTCACCGCCGAAGGTCACCTTTGGGCCAAACAGGAAACTGTGCAGGTCCGCGCTAGCGTCGACCCTGGTGCCGTCCGCCGTGACGTCGAGGCTTCTGTAGTGACCACCAAAATCCGCGGTAATTCCCAAGGTGCCATTGAAGTTCACTGTCACACTAGCACCCCAGCCGAGCACATTGTTCAACAAAAACTCCCCCACCTTCTCCACGGCATCTCCGGTGCCCGGGTCTCTCCCTAATCCCCCCGGGAGGTTCGGCCGCAAGATTGAGTGCCCCCCAAAGACTTCGACTCGTGACTCGCGTTGTGCGCTCACTGTTGGAGTCATCAGGGAACCGATGGTTAGCAACATCAGGCAGACGGCCAACCTCACGCCAAATACAGCCTTGACAGTCCGATGCATCTTGCTCATTTTTTCCTCCTTCTGGTTGGAAAGTTAACTCACGAGTTTGCTCTGACCAAAATTTACTGCAAATCCACATGTCTTCTCCGATAACTGATCGACCCGCAGGACAGTCCCAAGCGCCTCCAATGCCATCTCCGATTGGTTGGGTTCAGAGTCCTGCCGGTGTAGGCGAACTATTATGCGGTCACCAACACTCGGGCAAGTATCCGTCAGTAAATACGCGCCCTGCGCACTAATGTCTTTAGTCGTCACTGTCCTTTTGATCTTGCGCCCTTCGATGTTGAAGGTGACTGTTCCTTTAAGTTGCAGATCAAGCCGTTTTGCGGCTCTTCTTTCACTCTTCTCCATAATGCTGGTTGTGTGGCCTCCGCCTAGTATTTCACACTCAATGCAAATGCAGGAGTGTATGTAATCTAGCTGGGAAGCAAGGAAAATTGGATATTCCAAATTTATTGACCCCAGTGTTAATCCTTAGGTGCTTAGGAGGAGAACTGCGGCCTGAGAGCCGAGGCAGTCGAGTTAGCCAACGTTTTCAACAGCTTAGCATCGAGGCAGTAAACCGAGGTAGACCGAGTTAATCGAGTCAGGTTTGGTTAAATGTTTATGAGAGAAGCTAAAGTGCCTCGGTTACCTCGGTAGCACCTCGGCTGGACACCTCGATTGTAAGTGATTGATTTTGTTAGACAACTCGATTGGCTCGACTGTTTTGCTATTAGGCTGTCAGAATGGACCGTAACACCTTACATTCTTACCGACTCACTCGATGCGCTTAAACCGTGTCTGGATGGCAACTCCAGAAGGGGTCTTGAAGATGGCTGCGAAGCAGTCAAGGCTCCAACCTCATCCGCCGCAGCAGGTCCTGGAAGCGAGAGTCGTTGCGGAGCGAAGCAAAATGGGGATCGGCCTGAATCGCTTCGAAGTTGCGATAGCCTCCGACCAGGGCCCTTTCCAGTTCAATGAGGGCTTTTTCTTTGTTGCCGAGAGCTGCGTGGGCCGCGCCGATTCGGACGAGCAGGCCGTCAGTTTCCCGTATTTGTCGTGCTTTCTCGAATTGAGCCAAGGCCTGATTGTAGTTGTGTTGGGCTAGATGGACTTGACCGAGGCGGATACGGCCGATCCTGTGATCTGGCTCCAACTGCAAAAAGTACTCGAAAGCGGCAATGGTTTCCTCATACCGCCCTTGCAGATTAAGTGCCCGGCCAAGTAGGGAGTAGGACGTGGCATAGCCGGGTGCGAGTTGGATGGCCTCGCGCGCCGCGCTTTCTGCTCTCTTTGGGTCAGGTTGGTCTTGGGAGATGCACACCCAGGCGAGCTCACACCAGACATACGCGTTCTTGGGGTCCAGGCTGAGTGCCTCGTCAAATTCGTCTATGGCACGCTCAAAATGATCTCCAAACGCATAAGCATTCGCTAGGGCCACATGGGCCTCGGAAAGCTGCGGATCGAGGGCGAGAGCCCGACGGGCTAGCTCTTCCGCCCGCTGCAAATGATCTTGAGTCTCTTCAACCAGCCAGTAGTAGAAGGCCTCGACCACGCCCAGACCGGCCAAAGCGAGGGGATAGTTCGGATCCAACGCAGAGGCTTGCTCAAAGTGTTCGCGTGCAGCTTCTAGCCTTTCTTTGGGATCGTCCAGACTAACGTGGAAGGATTCAACCAGCGCCCACCCGCGCAGATAGGCATCGTAGGCTTCAGGGTTCTGGGTGTAGCGGTGGCGGACGGCCTCCACTTCCTGGGAGCTCAAGTGGAGATTGAGCGCTTCGGCGATTTTCAACGCCGTCTGCTCCTGCACGACGAACACGTCCTTCAGCTCTCCGTCAAAATCATCCGACCAAAGGTTGAAACCGGTCGAAGCATCAATCAACTGCGCGGTGATACGGACGCGGTTGCCGGCCTTGCGCACGCTGCCTTTGAGGACGTACCGTACCGCGAGTTCCTCGCCGATCTCCTTGATGTCTTTCTGCGTGTCCTTGAAGCGGGCTCGTGCGAGAGAAGCAGCGACTTGCAGGTTCTGAATGCGGAATAACTTGCTGATGAGCTCCTCGGTCATCCCTGCGCTGAAATATTCGTTTCCCGGGTCTGGGCTCAGATTCTCAAAAGGGAGCACCGCAATGGAATCAATCGTCTCCTCTGGTGGAGCAGGAGTGAATGACCAAAACAGGGCTAGGGCCAAGAGGACAAGGATCATCACTCCTCCAATGACACTTGCCCAAAAATAGCTCCGTTGTCTTGCCGGACGAGCGGCGGCGGCGGCTGTGCTGACCACTGATTTTCCAGAGTCAGTGTCTCTCTTCAGCCGCATCAACTCACTCTTCATGTCTGAAGCGTGCTGATAGCGGAGCTGGGGATCTTTCTCAAGCGATCTGGTGATGACCTTTTCTAAATCATCAGGCACTTCAGGATTTATTCGCACTGGTGAGGTAGGCGGTTTATTCAGTATCTCGTCAAAGACAACCCCCGTTGTACTACCTTTGAACGGTAAACTTCCTGTTGCCATCTCGTATAGCACTATCCCGTAAGAGAAAAGATCCGTACGAGCATCCAATTCTTCTCCTCGTACTTGCTCAGGCGACATATAAGCCACCGTGCCAAGGGCCGTACCAGGGCTGGTTAGAGCCTCCTCCAACACTTGCGCCGTGGGCATCTTCGAGTCCACTTCGGTCTGCTCCTGCGTCAGCTTGGCCAACCCAAAGTCCAGCACCTTGGCATCGCCTCTCTGGGTGATGAAGATGTTGGCAGGCTTAATGTCTCTGTGGACAATGCCTTTGGAGTGAGCCGCATCTAGAGCATCCGCAATCTGAATCCCCAACTCCAGCAGCTCA
>JALLOL010000183.1 GCA_027717875.1 Acidobacteria bacterium AH-259-L09
AACGCAGCTCAATTGGTTCAAGAGCTCAAAAGCTCAATAGCTTGGAACCTGGAACCTTTTAAGGGGGCCCGGCACCACAACAGGAATGAGAGGAGTCGTTTATGGCAGATCTTGTTTACACGTCTAAGATACGTATTGAGCGTCAAAGTGGACCCATGCGCCTGGCCTACCTGCCGGCGGAGTCAGAGCCCGTGCCCTTCGGCGTTCACGGTCCCATCGCCGAGCACTACGGCCTGAAGCCGGAGCAGTACGCCCCTCATGCAACCACTTTGGATTACGTCGTTGCGGCCGCCGGAGGCTGACTCACGGGAACCTTAGGGGGCGCGCTGGAAGCGCGCAGCATAGATGCCGGCCAGGGACGGCTGAAGGCAGAAGTGACCGGTGAGATTGAAAAGGAGGACGGTGTACTGGTTATTCGGCGCATCCATGTCGTCTACCATCTCTCGGCTCCATCCGAGCAGCGGGAGACAATCGAACGAGTTCACCGCATCCACAAAGAGCACTGCCCCGTCTACCGATCTCTGTACAAAGCGATCGATATCACAACGGAATACCAACTAACAACTAACCGGCGCTGGCCTGACTAGCCGGGCTAGGCAAGCTAGGGAGGCTAGAGAGGCTAGGGGGTTGCTGGTGCGAGACATTCTTGTAAAGGAAAACGAGATGGTTGGACCGATGTTTTCACGCGTACTATATTGAGACCCTCCGTAATACATAACGTCCGAGATGAATAATGCGCGAAAATATTTTTAATCGCAGCGAAAGCCCGCTATATCGAGGGACTCTATTTAGCACGCCGCTACGGCTGCTTAATGGTGAGATCCCATTGAATACATGTTATGTGCGCTTCCGCGCCGACCCTGGAAAGGTTAGAATTGAATGAGAAGAATGGGAGAAATGAAAGAAGCAGTTGAGGTGAGGCCGCAGGAAGGCTATCGGATCTGGCTCCGCTATAGGGATGGTATGGAAGGGGAGGTCGACTTGAGCGACCTAGCCGGTCGGGGTGTGTTTAAGGTCTGGGCAGATCCGCGAGTGTTCAAGACAGTGTATATCGATGAGGGTGGCGCAATTGCATGGGAGGGAGGAGTCGACCTTTGTCCGGATGCTCTATATCTCCGTCTGACCGGCAAACGTCCCGAGGAGATTTACCCTCGATTGAAGACAGTTCGGGCGGATGCCTGAGATTAGTCGGTTCTACGGGATCGTGATCAAGATGTTCTTCGATGACCACGAACCTCCTCATTTTCATGTAGAGTACGCCGAACACCAGGCGGTGGTGAGCATAGAAACCCTGGCCCTGATCGGAGGAACGCTTCCGCCGAGGGCGCTGGGGTTGGTTGCGGAATGGACAGCTTTACATCAAGAAGAGCTGCGCGAGGCTTGGCAAAGAGCGAAGAATCTCGAACCGGTCGACAGAATCGATCCTCTCCCATAGCAAAAAGGGCACATAACAAGCGCATCGAGAAGACGGCCGCCTTTGGCGTCCGAAGCTCATGCGCCAGCCGTTAGCTGGCGAGAGTTTGATGAATAACAAAGGAAAAAGCACGGCGGATGGCCAGCTTACAGGGTTGGCCGGTGAGTTCTTCGTTGCAGCAGAGCTTCTGAAGTGTGGGCTGCAGACTTCGATAACTTTCGGAAACGCTAAAGCTATTGACCTTTTCACGCTTAATCCTCGCACGGGTACTTGTTTCACTGTCCAGGTTAAGGCACTTCGCTCAAAGAACTACTTTCCCATCAAACCCGATCGGGTTGCGAGGGAACATATCTATGTCTTCGTCCTTCTCAACAAGCCAGGCGAGGCTGTTCAGACTTCATTGTGCCCGGGTCGGTTCTTGTCACAGAAGCTCACCGGTTTGGAAAGGACTTCCAGCATCCCACGTTTCCCGGCACACACCCAAAGGTTTTGAAAGATTTTCAAGACAACTGGCAGGTCTTTGACGGTTGACGTGAAAGTCGCCAACATACGGCCGCCGCCAACGCGACGCGCCTGAGCTTGGTCGTTGCCGGCGGAAGGCATGAAGTTCACTTGACGATGAACAAGTTTACACCTCTTCAAGGACAATACCTTGCATTCATTTACGCGTACACGAAAATCCACGGGCGTGCACCATCTGAGGCTGACATGCAGGCATATTTTAAGGTAACACCACCTTCGGTACATCAAATGGTCCTGACACTTGAAAAGCGGGGCCTCATCTCGCGAATTCCTGGACGGCCGCGCTCGATACAGTTGTTAATCCCGCCGACCCAGCTTCCGGTATTAGAATAGATGCTTGCAGGGCCGCCAGCTAACAAGCGGGTGCAGCGGACCACGCTCCCGCGAGCGGCCGCTGAGCCGTCGGTCGTTAGGCCAATGAAAAGGATAAGGATAGGGATAGGGATAGGAAAAAATGGCACCAAACATGATTTAATAGACTGGTTTTATGATTCCCTCGAGGCTCAGGGTGGCGCGGGCAGTATACCGGTTTTGTGTAAGTACGTTTGGGAACATCACGAGCAAGAGCTCAGAGCATCAGGCGACCTGTTCTATACCTGGCAGTATGATATTCGTGGGGTGCACATCAGCTAAGAAAATCTGCAAAAATGAAACCGGCCGCGCAATCCTCAAAAGGCATCTGGGAGCTAGCCGGTTAGGCAGGCTAGGCGCCGAGAGCAATGGAGTAATAGAACAATGGAGCAATAGAACCGGCACTGAGCGACTGAGCACCTGACCCGCTGACAGCTGACGGGAGTCACGAGCCGAGAGTCAGAATTCAGAATCTAGAATCCAGAATTGAGAAGACTCATAGCTCAAGAGCTCAAAAGCTCAATAGCTGTAGTGTCCGCTCTCAGAGCGGACGCTACATAGCTCAACCGCTATTTCCGCCGGAAAACGACATTGAGAGTCAGCTGGGTGTTGGCAATTTCACCCTTTGAAATGGCGGGCAAAAACGTCCAGGAGTTTTGCACCGTGTCTACTGCAAGCTCATCCAGCTTGGGGTTGATCCCCCGCATTACCCGGACCCTGTGGACACCGCCCGAGCGGCTCACGCTGGCACTTAACCGGACGATCACCGGGTCAGGCAAATCAGCAAAGGAGGAAGGAAGAAGGGGCTGTGGGGCAGACAAAAGCACAGGTGCCAGCAGTTCAAGATCAGAATCTGGAAAGTATTTTTCTAACTCCTCCGCCTCTTCTGTACCGGCACTGTAGAGTAGTCCATGTCCTTGATGAAAACCCGCCCCCAGCACCATCTGTTTTCCGCTCTTGATGGAAAGATCAAGCTCACCAATCCTAGCCGCCACTAACTCAAAATCCTCCTCGGATACGGGTTCGAATTCAATGATGCGCGAACTAACTTTAAAGAAAGCTTTTTGTAGCGGCGATTGAAAATCATAATGACCGAGAATGCTATAGCCCTCATACTGGCCGGGCCTGATAAGATCAGTCACCTTGAACAGCTTAGCCGGATCGGAGGGATTTTCGATCTCAATGACGTGGCCGCGATAGGGGCGATCTGCGGAGTCCAGAAAGAGGAGCATGGGAGCTTGAATGATCTCAAAAGTGTCCCCAAGATTGATGTAGTTTAAGATGGCCTTCCGTCTATCGATCAGCTCGATCGTGACAATCCGGTGATCAGAAAGGAAAAAATAATGACGGGTTCCTGAAGGTGCCTGCCCCGTGGCCACCGATAATGAAAGCAAAGTCAACACCAAGACGAAAATCTTCATCCGCAACCTCGTTCTTTCATTGCCCTCTAATCTATTGAAGAGTCTTGATTTTACTGGAAGTTCCAAATGAACTAAAACATCCGGAAACTTCATCTTCTCAGAATGTAAAGGAGTAAGATTGTTACACAGTGTGAAGCTTATAGCGATCCTAGTTTCTTTTCTTTGCTCCTACCCGGCTATCCTGCGCGCTGCAGCCGCACATTCCGTCGAAACCAAGATCTTCCCCATTCAACCCGAGGATGTTCTGATTATTCAGAACGACTATGGCCGAGTTCAGATTCGAACCTGGGAAAACCCCGAGCTCCAGGCGCGGATTTGGAAAATCGCCGTCGACGACTCACAACTGGATAATGTTGCCGTTATCTCTGAGAAGCGTAGCCACAAATTATTCTTCCAGTCCTATTTTTACGACTATCGGGCAGAATCCGTCTATATTGAGATCCAAGCGCCAAAGTTTGTCAACGTAGTGGTCTGGGGTGCCAATCCTGCCGTGGAAATCTCCGGCATCGAGGGATATGTTCGAGTCCATACCTTGACGGGTCTAATCACCGGGGAAGATCTCATTTCCTCCGTCTCACTCCTATCCGAGCAGGGAGACATTCTCTTTAGGTCGCGCGTTCAACCCAAGCGGGATGTCCGATTGGAGTCGGTTTACGGGGATATCCTATGCGACTTAAGAGAGGGCCTCAACCTGCGGGGTTGGGCGAGAGCAGGCGGCACTCTTTCCTGGAATCGAGAAGTCGAACTTGAAAGCGGTTCTCTGGAGAAACAGGTGGGCACGGGCGGTCCCTTGCTATACGCCGGCAGCTTTTCCGGCAACGTGCAGTTTCGTTTCACAAAGCTGACCACTCATCAAATACCGGATCAGGGAAGCTCGATGGAAGAACGAACCGGCGATACTGCTGATCCAGCGGCGCAGACGCACCGGACCTCCTCGCCTGCCAAGAGCGCCCCTCATTCTGCCGGCCAGAGCACAGCGGCGGCAACTGCCGATGCAGAAAACGGGGAACCCTGGCGGACCCCGGGAAACGGAGATGAGAGACCTCCAATAGACAGGGGCTACGCCTTGAAAGTCAATGTGGATTGGGTTTATCTGAACGTTTCTGTCCGAGATCGCTACGCCAACCGGAGTGTAGCTGACCTGCAAAAGGATGATTTTTTAGTTTATGAGAATGAAGCCTTGCAGAGTGTGGAACACCTCGAGTCAACGGAAGCTCCATTTGATCTGCTCTTGCTCCTCGACATCAGTGGCAGCACGCGCTCTCATATGCGATTGATCAAAAAGGCCTCAATTGGCTTTATAGGGGAGATCAAACCGAACGACCGGATTGCCGTGGCCACCTTCAATTCCAGAACGCGCCTCATCCAGGACTTTACCAATGACCGCCATGAGGCGGCTAAAGCCATC
>JALLOL010000184.1 GCA_027717875.1 Acidobacteria bacterium AH-259-L09
GGGCTGTGACGTACCAGCTGTTAGTTTTCAGCCCTCAGCAACCTATTGGTCCGTGGATGCAGGCACTCTTGAACCTGAAACCTGAAAGCTGAAACCTGAAACGTATAAGAAGGCTCTAGATTTTGAAAATGTCGGTTTCGTCGATCTCCGTTCGCGGACCTACTCCCCCTTCTTTGCAGCTTTTTCCTGAGAGATTTCTCTGTGCTGCTCTTTTGTTCCCCCGCTCCGTTGTTCTTTTGTTGTTATGTTCTTTTGCTCTGGAGGAAGCGTCTCCTCCTCTTCCGATTCCACCGGAGCACTCCTATGTGCGCCGCTCAACTGCTCAATCTCTTTGATTCTCGCTTCCAATTCGGCAACGATCTTCTCGCTCTCCTCGTCCTTTTTCTTGACCTTGGCCACCGGTTCGTCACCCTCGATCAGTACGGAAAGAAGCAGTTCGGCCGCGACATCGCTGTGAGGACGCAACTCTATTTTGTAATTACCGATGCCTCTGATGGGCTGAGTGAGAAGGATTTTTCGGCGATCCAGCTGAATGCCATTCTTCTCGAGAAGATCGCCCACGTCTTTTGAGGTCACAGAACCAAAGAGACTCCCCGTCTCTCCGGATTTGCGACTAACAATAAGATGCAGCTGGCCGAGCTCCTGAGCCAGCAGCTCGCCCTCCTCTTTGTATTTGGTTTCTTTTTTTGCCATGGCCAGCCGCTGCTGCTCAATCATTTTCAAATTACCCGCTGTTGTGGGAATGGCCAACTTCTTCGGTATCAGATAGTTTCGGCCATAGCCATCGGCGACTACAACCACCTGGCCGCGTTTTCCGAGCTCAAAGACGTCATCGATGAGAATGACTTCCATAGCTACCTCTTTCGTGGGCCCTACGGCGGCTAAGCCGCCGAAGGCCGCTAACCCGCGGTATAGGGAAGCAAAGCCAGCTGTCGCGCCCGCTTGATGGCTCTCGATAACTTTCTCTGGTGTGTACTGCACACTCCGGAAATCCGGCGAGGAAGTAATTTAGCCCCCTCGGGCACATACGGACTCAGTGTTTTGACATCTTTGTAGTCAATGTAATCGATCTTGTCTGCGCAAAATTTGCAATACTTCCTTCGCCTAACCATACCCAGTGCCTTGCACTCCCGCCATCTCCTTCTTTTTCTCCTTACCTTGGCGAGTACTCGTAGTTCGTTTCTTCTTCTTTTCCCGATGACTCTTCAGTTTCTCGGCTCGTTTAAGATCAAGATCGATACGAACCGACAAAAAGCGCATAACCGAATCGGTAACTTTAAATCTTCTCTCCAGCTCGTTCACTGCTTCAGCAGCTGGTTCCTCCAGCGTCAGGACTGTGTAAATACCCTCGGTGTGTTTCTTGATGGGGTAAGCAAGCCGTCTCTTCCCCCACTCATCAACCTTAATGATCTGGGCACCCTTTTCTTCTGCGGCTTTATTGAAGTTTTCCATTGCCTGTTCTACTTCATCGTCACTGAGTGTCGGGGCGAAAACAAAAACGACTTCATATCGTCTCATACCGATCGGACTCCTTTCAACCAGCTGACAACTGACAGCTGACAGCAAGTAAGGATACTTACTTTACTCCTTTCCAAAGAAAACGGATTGTAACACACTTGTTCCCGCGTACACGAAGTCTGTGCCTGAAGAACGCCACAAGTAAACTGAATATTCGGACTATCCCCTGAACGGGACGGGCAACACCCATACTCCACGGGCACGATTCTCCTTTGTCAGCTGTGGGCTGAGCGTCACCTCAGCAAGGGGGCAATGACGAGTGACACGATAGACATCAATTTGATCAAGATGTTCATTGAAGGGCCACTGGTGTCCTTAAGTGGGTCGCCGACGGTGTCACCCACCACGGCGGCCTTGTGCGGTTCCGACCCTTTGCCGCCGAGAAAACCAGATTCGATATATTTTTTGGCGTTGTCCCAAGCCCCTCCTGCGTTGGCCATAAACAAGGCGAGCAGGACACCAGTAAGGGTTGCACCAGCAAGCATTCCCCCCAGAGCGGCGGCGCCTAGGAAGGTCCCCATGATCACAGGCGAGGCCACGACGACCAGACCCGGAAGGACCATTTCTCGAAGGGCGGCCCGTGTTGATATATCCACGCAGCGACCTGTGTCGGGTTTGGCTGTGCCTTCCAACAATCCAGGGATTTGTCGAAACTGCAGGCGGACTTCTTCCACCATCTTAACGGCGGCCCTTCCGACTGCGGACATCGTCAAATCGGCGATAAAGAAAGGCAGGACGCCACCGATGAAAAACCCCACCACGACTTTAGGGTCCAGTAAATCCAAGCCGGATAACCCAACTGTTGTGGCATAAGCCGAAAAGAGGGCGAGAGCGGTCAAAGCAGCAGATCCAATGGCAAAGCCCTTACCCATGGCGGCAGTAGTATTTCCCAGAGCGTCTAAACTATCTGTGATCTGGCGGGTTTCGGGACCGAGACCGCTCATTTCCGAAATTCCGCCGGCGTTGTCAGCAATCGGACCGTAGGCATCCACGGACATGGTGATTCCCACCGTGGCCAGCATGCCTACTGCCGCTATGCCGATTCCGTAAAGACCGGCGTAATTATACGAGATAAGAATAGTCCCGCAGATGGTTAATACCGGCAAGGCTGTGGACTGCATCCCCACTCCCAATCCGGAGATGATGTTGGTTGCTACACCCGTCTGAGAGGCCTCGGCGATGCGCTTGATTGGACTGCCCGACGTGTACCATTCAGTCAGCAGACCAATGACGATCCCGGCAATGATGCCCAGCAAAATGGCGTAAAAAATGCCAATCTCGAGGTCCATAGCGTTCACGGTGATAAAAGTGCCTACCAAGAGCAGAACAGCACTAACATAGGGAGAGTAACGAAGTGCCGGTGCCGGTCCGAGGTTTCTAAGGATCCTGATTGAGGCCACGCCAATCAAAGACGAGATCAAACCAATAGCAATCACGAAGAGCGGAAATGCCATGTAAAGATGCCGGTCATCCGGCCTAATATCCAGCACTTTCGATGCCCCTGCAGCAGCGATGGCAATAGTGGCAACAACCGAGCCGACATAGCTTTCAAAGATGTCCGCGCCCATTCCGGCCGTGTCCCCGACGCAATCCCCAACATTGTCCGCAATAGTAGCTGGATTTCTCGGATCATCCTCAGGAATACCCGCTTCTACTTTTCCAACCAGGTCAGCACCCACATCGGCGCTTTTCGTATAAATGCCTCCACCGACTCGCGCAAATAGGGCAATCGAGCTTGCCCCCATGGCAAATCCGTTGATGTCGCCGACTTCGATGATGCCATGCAGGTAGAGAAGGTAGGCACTCACGACTCCGATGAGACCCAAGCTGGCAACGGAAAGCCCCATCACGGCCCCTCCCGAGAAAGCCACGTTCAGGGCCAGCTCAACGCCCGATTCTTGAGCTGCTTGAGTGGTGCGAACATTGGACCGGGTCGCTGCTTTTATTCCAAAGAATCCGGCAAGCATGGAACTCACGGCGCCACACAAAAAGGCGATGCCCGTCCACAGGGAAATTCGCAGGATGAGAAGCAGAAAAACGAGCAGAATAAACCCAAGCAGGATGCTGTACTCACGGCGGAGAAAGACCATGGCACCGTGATGGATGGAATCGGAAATCTCCACCATTAGAGCATTCGTGACCGTAATCTTTCTGATTCGAAAGTAGATCAGACCGGCAGCGGCCAGCCCTAAGCATCCAATTAGCAGAAAAAAGCTGAGGTAATTTGTCATGCGACGGTTGGGGTCTGACCCTGAAAATTCAATTAGTTGTACAAAGACATCGCCCGCTGCAAGCCATTAGACAGGAAGGTGTCGATTGCCTCT
This sequence comes from Acidobacteria bacterium AH-259-L09, assembly GCA_027717875.1. The sequence continues at coordinate 3,843 of JALLOL010000184.1, forward strand.
ATTGCCCGATCAAACACTTCCTCGAGGATCTCGCTTTCTTCCTTCGTAAAATTATGCAGCACAAACTCGGAATAGTCCGTTGGTATTTCACCTTGAAGTATACCAATACGCAGCCGAGGCACATCATGCGTGCCCAAAGCTTCGATGACCGACCTCATCCCTTTGTGGCCACCCGAGCTGCCTGATGCTCGAATTCGGATGGCGCCCAGCGGCAGTGCGAGGTCGTCATAGACAATCAACAGTTGTGAGAGCTCCACCGGACAGTGGTCCAGAAGTTCTCGCACAGCCGGGCCACTAAGGTTCATATAGGCCTGAGGCTTGGCCAGAATAACGGATTGCCTGGCCCGTTCCACACGGCAGGTCAGAGAATGCACTCCGAGTCGTTTAAACTTTTTCCCTACCTCTTTAGCGATCCGATCCACCAACATGAAGCCGACGTTGTGTCTGGTTCTCAGATAGAAACGACCCGGATTACCCAGGCCGGCGATCAGATACACGCGAGAGTTACTCCTCTTTCGCCTCTGTTTCCTCTTCGGCTTCTACCTTACCCTTTGTAATCAACTCGGGCTCGGCAACCTCCTCCTCTACTTCAACGACTTCTTCAACTTCCCTCTCCACGTGAGGCGGAACTATCGTGAGAACCACCAGCTCAGGATTGGAAAGAACAGCGATTTTGGAAGTATCAATTTGCAGATCTTCCACACGAACAGAATCACCGACATCAAGTTCAGCCACGTCCATACGGACGTGGTCCGGAACATCTTGAGGAAGGCACTCCATTTCGATTTCTCGCAGTACCATATCCAGGACACCCCCAGCCTTCACACCCTTGGAGGTCCCCACAGTTTGGACCGGGACTTCAAAGATCATCACCTCATCCATGACAACAGCTTGAAAATCGGCGTGCAGAAGATTTCCGTCGATGGGATCTAACTGGTAGTCTTTAATCAGGACATCTCTTGAACCACCACCGAATTCAAGCTTAAAGATAGTGTTGTGCCCGGTTTCGGAGTGAAGGATGCGATCCAAATCCTTGGGGTTTACACTGAGCGGCAGGGTGTCCAATCCGTGACCATAAACCACGGCCGGAATTTTACCCTCGGCACGCAAGCGACGATTTGCATTTTTACCAAGCTCACGTCGCTCCTCTCCTTCAATAACTATGTCTGCCATAATTCAAAACTCCTAAGGAAATCAAAAGCCCTCGTGAAGGAGCGGCGACGTAATCTCACATTTTCTGCTTCCCGCCGCTCCTTCACAGC
>JALLOL010000185.1 GCA_027717875.1 Acidobacteria bacterium AH-259-L09
GGATGGCAGGAAGCTAAAGAACGGGGGCAGTGTCGAAGCCGCCAAAAAAGTGGGTGAAACGATTGCCAAAAAGGCAGTGGAGAAAGGAATCGAAACGGTTGTTTTTGATCGAAGTGGATACATCTATCATGGCCGGGTAAAGGCTGTGGCAGAAGCCGCCCGGAAAATGGGCCTCAAATTCTAAGGGATTGTAATGGCCAATGCTGAAGTCACTGAAGTAGAACTTAAAGATCAGGTCGTATCGATAAACAGGGTAACCAAGGTTGTCAAGGGTGGGAAGAATTTGAGTTTCAGTGCCCTGGTGGTGGTTGGGGACCAGAGAGGCCGTGTCGGTTATGGAATGGGTAAAGCCAAGGAGGTGCCTGCTGCGATCCGCAAGGGAATTGAAAAGGCCAGGAAGAGCCTGATCGAAATCCCATTGAACGGCCCCACGATTCCCCACGCCGTATTGGGGACTTTCGGATCGGGAAGGGTCGTGCTCAAGCCTGCCCGGGAGGGAACAGGTGTTATCGCCGGCGGACCGGTTCGAGCAGTAATGGAGTCAGCCGGGGTTAAGGACGTCGTAACCAAGTCACTTGGGTCGGCCAATCCACAGAACGTCATCAAGGCTACTTTTCAAGGACTGCTTCAGCTGCGCAGTCCAGAGCAAGTCGCAAAAACTCGAGGGATTCGGGTTGAGGATTTGTAATGGCCAAGAAAAAAACAATCAAAATGAAGTATGTTCGAAGCAGCATCGGCAGGTCAGAGCATCAGAGAAAAGTCGTGCGCGGTCTTGGCCTGAGAAAGCTCAATCAGATTGTCGAGCGTCCCGATACAGCCGCAATCCGGGGGATGGTCGCAAAAGTTTCTCACCTGGTTGAAATTGTTGAGGGAGAAGGATCGTGAGCTTGGAATTGCATAAGTTAACCCCCGCTAAAGGCGCGAACAGAAAACGCAAGCGTATAGGCCGAGGGCCGGGATCGGGTTATGGCAAAACTGCCGGAAAGGGCCATAAGGGACAGAAATCTCGTTCCGGCTACCGACAGCGAGCAGGGTTTGAGGGTGGACAGATGCCACTTTATCGGCGAGTGCCCAAGCGCGGTTTTCGAAACATCTTTGCGAAAAAATACGCCATCCTAAATGTGCGAGACCTGAATCGGTTCAAAGAGGGAACCACCATCACACCTGAGCTTCTCCTCCAAGAGCGCATCCTCAAGAAAATAGGGGACGGCCTCCGTATCCTGGGGGAAGGGAACCTGGAAAAGAAGGTCACTGTGCACGCGCATCATTTCAGCGAGGCTGCACGAACGAAGATCGAGCAGGCCGGTGGTAGTGTTGAGGTGCTAAAAGCGAGGCACTAAGTTAATGATAGACCTGAGCTATTTGGCCGCAAGCGTCCGGAACATCGTCAACATCCCCGAGCTGCGCAAGCGCGTCATTTTTATGTTAGCTTTGCTGGCGGTCTATCGAGTGGGAAGCTTCATTCCTACTCCGGGAGTCGACAGCCGCGCCCTGGAGACATTCTTTGAACAGCAGGCGGGCACGATTTTCGGTTTTCTTGACGTATTCGTCGGAGGTAATTTAAGCCGTATGTCGATCTTCGCTCTGGGCATCATGCCCTACATCACGGCTTCTATTATCCTGCAGCTCCTGACCGTGGTGTGGCCCTACCTTGAGCGGCTCTCCAAAGAAGGAGAACTTGGTCGCAAGAAGATTACTCAATACACGCGTTATCTGACCGTCGGCTTAAGTCTGTTTCAAAGTTTTGCCACGTCAATGGCCCTGGAAAAGACAGCATCGGACCCTCCAATTGTTCCCAATCCCGGTTTTGGGTTTAGATTGATGACGATACTCACGTTGACCACCGGAACGGCTTTTGTCATGTGGATTGGGGAGCAGATTTCCGAACGGGGGATCGGAAACGGGATCTCCCTGATCATTTTTGCCGGTATTGTCGCGGGCTTGGTGCCGGCAGCGGTTTCCCTATTACGGGGTTTGCCTCCACCGCTGGGGACGGGAGAGCGAAGCATTTTCGAGATCGGGATGTTGCTGATCTTGATGGTGTTGGTCACCGGGGCGGTCGTTTTTGTGGAACGAGGGCAACGCCGAATACCCATTCAGTATGCGAAGCGTGTAGTGGGACGAAAAATCTACGGAGGGCAGGCAACACATCTTCCGCTGCGGGTTAACTCCGGAGGAGTGATTCCCGTGATCTTCGCCGCTTCAATTGTCGCCTTCCCATCGACCCTAGGGCTGGTTTTTCCCGATACTCCCTGGATGCAGACTATGGCCGGGCAATTGCAACAGGGATACCCTCTTTACAACGTGCTCTATATCGTCGGCATCATGTTCTTTTGCTTTTTCTATGTCAGTATCATCTTTAACCCGGACGAAGTCGCTGACAATATCAGAAAGTACGGAGGATACATACCCGGAATTCGCCCGGGAAAGCGTACCGCCGAGTTTATTGATCGAGCACTGAGTCGGCTAACGGCGGCGGGTGCCGTTTATCTGGTTTTGGTGTGTCTTTTACCTGAGTTTCTCATTACCGGTTTCAAAGTTCAACCCATCCCTTTTATTGGACCGCCGATTGATAACTTTTTGACCTATTATGGCTTGGAACGCATCACCACAGGGCTAGGTATCACCTTTTACTTCGGCGGAACCTCACTGCTCATCGTGGTGGGTGTAGCCATGGATACCGTCCAGCAAGTCGAATCGCAATTGATTATGCGCCACTATGAAGGATTTCTGAAAAGAGGACGGATTCGAGGAAGAAGGGGATGATGGATGGCTGCATCATTGTGTTGTTGGGGGCACCTGGCGCCGGAAAGGGGACACAGGCCAAGAGGTTGGCCAAGAAGTTCAGTCTCACTCACTTGTCGACGGGTGATGCCCTTCGAAAGGCGGTGAGTAAAGGTATAGGAGTGGGAAAACAGCTTGGTGAGATCATGGAAGCCGGTGAACTGGTGCCGGACCATCTGGTCGCCAAGATCGTGCATGAGAGCATGGACGCTTTGGAGGGATCCCGGTGTTTCCTTTTGGACGGTTTTCCTCGGAACCTGTCGCAGGCAAAGTTTTTGGAAGAGATGAAGGTTAATGCTCCCCTCTTGGTGATCAATCTTCGGGCCGACGAAGATGTAGTAACGAGGAGATTGTCGGGACGGAGGTACTGTGCGGATTGTGGTAAAATTCATAATGTCCATTTTTCGCCTCCTAAAAAGGAGGCTGCCTGTGACGTTTGCGAAGGGAAGTTGATTCAGCGTAAAGATGACCGTGAGGAGGTCATCCAAGATCGCCTTCGAGTGTACCGAGAGGAAACTGAACCGCTAATTGATTATTATTCAGAGAAAGACAATTTTTTCGAAGTAGATGGAAACCGAGATCCTCAAACCGTGTTTGAGGAGATTTCGGCAAAGATCACGAGTGCTCAGCAGTCAACCGGCAACTCACCTCTGGCACCTTTGGCTGTTGACCAATCGACTTCATGATCATCTGTAAAGGGAAGATGGAGCTAGACAGGATGAGGGAGGCGAACCTCATCGTTGCTGAAGTTCTAACCCATCTGGGAACTTTGATTAAAGTGGGCGTGACAACAGCCCAACTCAATACAGTGGCTGAGGAGATGATTCTTAAACGCAAAGGTCGCCCCGCTTTCAAAGGTTACCAGGGTTACCCGGCGGCCTTGTGCGCCTCTGTGAACGACCAGATCGTGCACGGGATCCCCAATGCTCGGCCTCTACGGGAAGGCGACATCATCGCATTAGACGTGGGCGTTAACTATAAAGGATTTTATGGAGATTCCGCCTGGACTTTTCCGGTGGGAGAAATTTCTGAGGAGTTGAAAAGCCTACTGGCAGTGACTCGAGAATCACTTTACAGGGGGATCGAAAAGGTCGTGGTGGGAAACCGCGTATCCGATATTTCATACAGTATTCAGGAATTTGTCGAAGCTCACGGGTTTTCTGTAGTTCGCGAATTTGTGGGCCATGGTATTGGAAAATCTTTACATGAGGAGCCACAGGTCCCGAACTATGGTAAACCTGGACGTGGGCCGAGGCTGGTTCAAGGAATGGTTCTTGCGATTGAACCCATGGTGAACAGCAAAGGGCCTGAAGTTAGAGTGCTCGGTGATAAGTGGACAGCGGTTACGGCCGATGGTGGGTACAGTGCCCATTTTGAGCACTCGGTGGCGGTGACGGGTAATGGGCCATGGATTCTGAGTGATCCCAACTAGTGGAACTTTCCCCCTACGATTTGTCCCAAAGAGCAAAAGAGCAATAGAGCATGAAAGTTCAAGCTTCAGTCAAAAAGATGTGTGCGAAGTGCAAGATTGTCCGACGCAAAGGAGTTGTGCGGGTGATCTGCTCCAACCCCAAGCACAAGCAGCGTCAAGGTTAAATACAGCAAGAGAGCAATGGAGCTATAGAGCAAAGGAATCAGGACTGACATGCGAATAGGAGGAGTCAACATTCCAGACCATAAGCGCGTGCAGATTGCACTGACCTATATTTACGGGATTGGAAAGTCGCGTGCTACGCGGATTTTAAGCCAGGCCGGTGTGGATGTGAATACTAAAGTCAAAGATCTGAGTGAGGAAGAAGCGACTCACATCCGCAAGATTATTCAGGATGAGGGTCAAGTTGAGGGGGATCTTCGCAAGGAAGTGCAGCTCAATATCAAGCGACTAATGGATATTAGCTGTTACCGGGGTTTGCGCCACCGCCGCGGCCTTCCCGTGCGAGGTCAACGAACCCATACCAATGCCCGGACTCGAAAGGGTCCGCGTAGGTCCCGCATTCGCAGAAGGAAGAAGTAGAACTGGAGAGAAGACGATGGCCAGAGCGAAGAAGTCACCCAGAAGGAGATCAACCAAGAGGAAAGAGAAGAAAACGGTGGTTCATGGGATTGCTCACATCAAGGCGACCTTTAACAACACACAGATCAGCATCACTGATCTAGAGGGCAATGTGCTTAGCAGTTCGAGTGCCGGGGCACAGGGCTTTAGAGGGAGTCGCAAAAGTACTCCCTTTGCAGCTTCCCAGGCAGCTCACTCGGCGGCCGCGGCTGCCCGCGACCAGTATGGTATGAAGTATTGTGATGTCCAGGTCAAAGGGCC
>JALLOL010000186.1 GCA_027717875.1 Acidobacteria bacterium AH-259-L09
GGCTAGGGGCGAGCCACCGGCTCGCCCCTGTCAGACCTGCCCCTGCGCCGCTTCGTGACGATCTGGTGTGAGAAATGCGGGCTAGTTTCGACCTAGCAATCGAAGACGGAAGACCAGGGCTCGCCCTTGGACCGCTCCCAAGGTCAGAAAACCCGGGGAGTCCACGTTATTGTTCACCACGGTCGCATTTTCACGACCGGTCAAATTATTGAAGCCTCCACGCACTGCCCAGTGACGTCCCAGCAGGTGGATTCGCCGCTCGACATGCACGTTTAGCGAGAAATAGGCAGGAAACCGGCGTGAGTTTGGCGGCCCCACAAGCTCCTGGTCTTCGTTGACCAGGCTGAACGGATATCCATCCCGCCATTCAAGTGAATAGGCGAGCTTGAAGCTCTTCAGCAGAGGCAGCCAGCCCCATGAAATTAGGCGATTGGGCGTATCCCAGGGCAGAGGACCTCCAGCCTGTGGGCCGAAGAAAGGGTTATCAATATCGAAATCAAGCACGCTGTTGGAACGACTTTTCGAGCGGGTGTAGGAAGCGAAAAAGGTGGACTCGCCTTTAAACGTCCGTCTCAAAGTGACTTGAATTGCGTTGTAACGGTCTTTGCCCAAATTATGCAACTCGAAGATGGTTAACGGACTCGACGGGTCAACCCTTCGCGGAATGAAAGTAAATCCGTCTCTGCCTCGCTTTTGCTGGAACTCAGCGCTTAGATAAATTGAGGCTGCCAACTCTTGCTCCAGTCCCACACTCCAGTTAAAAAATCGGGGCGCTCTTAAAGTGCTCTCTTTCACAACGAACCCAGTCTCTATGGGTGGTTGCAGAGGCGATTGGCCGTCACCAGCGTAGAAGACGTCGAAGCGTTGACCAGCGGACGGTCGGCCTATGATGGCCAGATTCGTTGCATCGTAAAAGATCCCCAGACCCGCCATAATTTTTGTTTCACCATTCAACAGATAGCTGGAGGCAAAACGGGGGGATACCAATGGCTGGCGAATAATGGCATCCCAGTCCAAACGCAGTCCGAGTTCCACCAGCAAGCGATCCGATAAAGACCAACGATCCTGCGCAAACAGAGCCAACTCCCAGTTATTTCTTACAATGTCAGAGGAGCCAATGAAGGTGGTCTTGCGGGAGAGCGTGTCATCGCCGCGCAAAATCAGAATCGGTCGCCGCTCTACGGATTGGTCGAGAGTAATGCGGTCGATATCCGCCCCAACCTTGAACTCGTGCCGGCCCTGCCACTGGGTGGTTGGGAAGGTAAGATTCGAAATCCACTGAAGGCGTCTGTTTTGTTCTCTGCTTTGCTTAAAGAAATTTCCGCTTGTCCCTCCCGGGTGTATCCGGTACGGAGAATCCCCCAGCGGCTGTTCATCGGTCCTGAATTCGTTCACAGCAAATCCTACCTCTAGCAAGGTGCCCGAGAGGTAAAGCTGATCCTTCAGCGTAAAGAGGTAAGCTCTTTCCTTCCGGTCACGACTGGTCTCCAACGGATCGAACCTGGACAATCCTGCATGATCGGAGTGAAAGCTATTGGTGAGAAAGCTGGTAGTTAGAATATTGGACGGGCTTAGATTGATTTGCAGTTTGCTCAGATTGTTCCACCTCCAGGACCGGTTTTGGTCAGCGCCCGGGGGAAGTTCTCTGACAATGTCTAAATTGTACTCACCCTGCAGCGAGACAAAGAACCAGGCTCTTTCCTTGCGCAGCGGGCCGGAAAAATTCACTCGCGGTGTCCACGTGTTAAGGTGTATTCCATCGCGGCTTTGAAAGTCAGGAATGAAATTGGTAGCGGAAAAGCGGTAGTGATCGTCCCCCATGCCGGTTTCAAAGCCGAGTACGCCACCCGATCCTTTGCCGTATTCAGCCGAGTAGCGGCCACCTAACACGTGTATGGAGCGAACTGCGTCGGGACTGAACCGAAGCTGCAGCAGGCCGCTAACCGGATGAGTAATGTTGAATCCATCCAGCTGATTGAGAATCTGGTAACTAGCCGAGCCGTTTAAATGGACCTGTCCACTGTTGTCCTGCACCATACCGGGGAAGAAGCGCAGAGCATTGCGGATGTCGCGGGTCGTCGGGTAGGGGAGGTTCAGGATTTCTTCAGCATCCAGAGATTCACGGCTAGCCGTCTTAGTTGGATCGATGGAGGGAGGTGAGTAAACCACATCCACCACGTCGGCAATCTCTTGATAATGATTAAGGGTGATTTCCAGGCTTGCTGATCCAGACACCCGTACCTTGTCTCGGATCAACGTGTAAAAACCTTTCTTCTCCACCTGAACCTGGTAATGACCAGGAGTGAGACCGACAAACTCATACTGACCGGTGAAGTCTGTTTCACCTTTAAGAACGGATAATGTGCCCCCTTGGACGAGCCTTACACGCGCGCCCTTAATGGCAATTTGATTCTCATCAACGACTTTGACTAGAAGCTTGGCAGCCTCCTGCTGGGCTTCTTGGTCAAAACGGATCTTCGGCACACCTGCCAGACATTCAGAGGCCGTACAGATGGACAAAAAGCAAGCGAGAATGGGGGAAAGAAAGGAGACCCACGGGATAAACATGACTAATTTGCCAACGCAGCTTCACTCACCCAAAAGCCGGACTGCTGCTCGTTGCAGGCGTCTTGCGTTCGCATTTCTTCTTTCCCCGAATTTGAACCAATTTGACGGAATCTGTCAACCGGACTCACGCAAAATATCAAGAAGGGAATACTCTGTCTCCTCCGTGTCTCCGTGGTCTGAAGAAAGACCGACGAGGTTCTACTGCTATGAAGCCTTGCGCTACCTAAAGCAGCGTCGTAAAGTATCTGGCACTATGAAACCATCGAGAAAGTTCGTCGTCATCACATCAGTCATTACCCTCTTCTCCCTGGTGTGGGGGGTTAAGGCAGCACAAACGCCTCAGGGCACGCAAAAGCACATTCATTCAAGCCCTCATATATCGGTGCCCCTACAACCGCTGGCGCAGCAGGTTCGCCGGATTGAAGCCGCATTAAACTATCTGGGGCGACCCCTTTTGCCAGCCGAGCACAAGCGAATCAATGAGGCGATCGCCAATCTGGATGAGAAGGTCGCCGTCGAGCAATTGGAAGAAATCCTGGACAAATACGTGCTGGCGATTGTTGAGATCAACCCCGAGAGCCGGGTCAAGGTAAAACAAGGACCCGCCAAGCCGGAGCTTGTTGAAGGCGGCACTCAGCTCTTCCTAGTGAAGGTCATTAATGAAGCAGGAGTCACCGCTCCTCTGGCTGTTGAAAGCCCCAACACCGGCCGCGTGTACATCAAATCCAGAGGAAATCCCGAACCGCCATCCAAATTGACCTTTGTAGATGTTCGAGAGCGGTGGGCCGAGATCTCCATTTATCGCAAACCTCCCATGCGAGAGCGGCTTTCCGGTTTGGGCCTCGAATACCAGATTCTGCAAGTCTACAGCCGCGACAAAGGACAGCGTTCCGCTCGCCTGAGTTTCAATGTCGGACAGGGGACACAAGATATTGGTTTTCGCAACGATGCCGTGATCCTGTTTAATGCCTTAGAAGCCCACCCAGTGAAGCTGCGGGTGCGCGATGAAAACGGTGCGCCAACGGTAGCTTCGTTCCTCATTCGTGACCACCTTGACCGTCTGTATCCCAACCCGTCCAAGCGGCTTGCACCTGACTTTCCATTTCAGCCTCAGGTTTATCGCGCTGACGGCGACACCCTTCAATTGCCGGAGGGTTCATACACCGTGACCTGTTCCCGCGGGCCGGAGTACATTGCCCAGACCCAAAAATTCCTTGTAGGTCAAAAGCATCCCGGGGAAATCTCGTTCGATCTCCAAAGATGGATTGACCCCTCAAAGTACGGTTGGTATTCCGGTGATCACCATATTCACGCCGCCGGCTGCTCCCATTATGAAAATCCCACGCAGGGGGTCCAACCCAAGGACATGTGGAGACAGATTCAAGGCGAGGCACTTAACGTTGGATGCGTGCTCACCTGGGGTCCCTGCTATTACTACCAGAAACAGTTCTTCAGCGGCCGGGATCACCCGCTCTCGACGCCCAATCAATTGATTCATTACGATCTGGAGGTCTCCGGTTTCCCATCCAGCCACGCCGGACATGTCGTACTGCTGGCTTTAAAGGATCAGGATTATCCCGGCACGAAGCGCATAGACGATTGGCCCACTTGGGACCTGCCCATCCTCGGGTGGGGCAAATCTCAGGGCGCCGTGACGGGATTTGCGCACTCCGGTTGGGGGTTGGCAGTCAAGAGCCAGGACCTTCCCAATTATGAGATGCCGGGCTTTGACGGTATCGGCGCAAACGAATATATCGTTGACGTGACTCACCCAGACAGTGTTGATTTCATCTCGGCCGGCGACACTCCTTACGTTTGGGAACTCAACATCTGGTATCAAACTTTAAATGTGGGATTCCGCACCCGGATCAGTGGAGAGACCGATTTTCCCTGCATTACCGATGACCAGGTGGGACTGGCCCGCAGTTACGCCAGAGTTAATGGGCCGCTCACCTATCGTGCCTGGGTGGACGCCGTCCGTGACGGACGTAGTTATGTCTCGGACGGAAAAAGCCACCTCATAAATTTTAAAGTGAACGGCGCAGAAGTGGGAATCAACCAGAGTGAAATCCACCTTGCCGGCGGGGATACGGTTCATGTAGAGGCCAAAGTAGCAGCTTACTTGGACCCTGTTCCCCACAAAGATATTCAGAATCGCCCCTACGATGAGAAGCCCTACTGGGATGTGGAGCGGGCACGCATTGGAACCACACGGGAAGTGCCCGTAGAGTTGGTCGTCAATGGCAGGGCAGTTGCCCGTAAGGCCGTTCTGGCGGACGGGAAGATCCGAACTGTGCAGTTTGATGTTCCCATTGAACAAAGCAGTTGGATTGCAGTTCGAATTCTGCCGTCCTCGCACACCAATCCGATCTTCGCTCTGGTGGGAGGCAGGCCGATTCGATCCTCACGCCGCAGCGCACAGTGGTGTCTGGACGCTGTCAACCAGTGCTGGACACAGAAAGCGCGAAAGATCTCGGCGCGGGAACTGGAGGAGGCGCGAAAAGCGTACGATCAC
>JALLOL010000187.1 GCA_027717875.1 Acidobacteria bacterium AH-259-L09
GGCGGCATGTTCGTGCCACCAGACCTCCCAGCGGTCAATGGCCCTTTCGCTCTCTTCTTGATGACTCATCGGATCATAGCCGAAATTCTCGCCCGAGACCTGGCGAAGCAGGTCTCTCACCTGAGCTTTTAAAAAAGCAGGTCCGGGGTCTTTGAGAAGCTGAATCAAGCGGTGGATACCCTCTTTGTGTCCTAGCTGGAGCAGCGAGGAAGAGGCATAGTAACGCATCCAGGGATCTTCGGTATTATCGCAGACAATTGTCAAAATGGGGATGGCTTCAGAAAATCCAAGCTCTCCCAGGCGCTGCACGACTCGCTGATCGAGTTCAATTTGACCGTCTTTCAAGCCTTGTTTCAAGACCTCTTGATTCTCGTTTAGTAGTGCAAGAGCATTTTGTGAGGGTCCATCTTCCCTCTTCAAATCTTCCAATGCTTGCAGTACTCTCGCCAGGCTGGTCTCTTCAGGAGTCTCAAGGTGCGACACCGGGGGACGGACCTGCGTGGCGAGCACCAGGAAAAGCACGACAATGAGAGTGCCTACGCCAACCCGAGCCAGAGCCCTACCTTTTCGCTCTGTGCTGACGATGTATCGAACGATCCCGGCGAGGATCAAGAAAGCGCCAAAGCTGCAGACGATGGCAGGCCCGCTTGGAAAGTCGAATTGATAGGAGAGCAGAAGACCCAACGAGCTCACCACCGTTCCCGAGACCCAGCCGATCATCAATCTGGTGCCGATTCTGTTGGAATAAAGCACACCAATGACGGAGGGGATTATTAGAAAGGAAAACACCAGCAGCACTCCGGCAATGGCCACCGAAGAGGTGATGACAAACCCGAATGATATGTAAAATAGAAAATCCCACCAGCGTACTGCCAGACCTCGACGTTCAGCTTCTTCCGGCTGCATGGAAATCAGCATGAACTTGTTGCGAAAAACGAGATGCAAAACAGCCACAACAGAGAAGATTAGTAAGGTCTTCCAGATGGTGGGCCAGCTCACCCAGAGGATGGCTCCTGTCAGCATCTGTTCAACGTGTTCAGCCCCCTGCGGAGCGCGATCAGCGATTAGTATGGCGGCCGAGGATGAGACGACGAAAACGATTCCAATGAGAGCCTCTTGCGGCACCCGCTGGTCCTTGAGACGACTGATGGAAAAGATGGCCGCGCCGAAAAAGGTAAAGCCGAGCGAGTAAAAGTAACCGGTCTGAGAGGCAGGATCAAAACCCAGCAGAAAAGCAAAGGTCGACCCCAGCGCAGCAATCTGAGCCAGTGCCAGATCCACAAAGATGACCCCCCTGGAGACGACGTGAAGCCCTAAGTAAGTGAGGATCCCGCTAAAGATAAGGCAGGCCACAAAAGGGGGAAGCATGATTTGGATTAATTGTTCCATCTTTGCAGCTTCTACGGTGGCAGAGCTATGGTTTCACGCAGTCTACCTACAATCCGAGAACACGGACTTCAGTGCCCGAATCCAGATGTCGAACAAGTCAAAATAGGTGCGGACTTCCTCTGTCCCGCCTACCGAAAGTGGCACGATGAGTGCTTTAGCCCCGGTTTTCTCCTCAATCATTCGAGGAGCTTTCTCATCAAAGTAGTTGGCCGTAAAAATGGCTTTGATACCGACAGTCTGGATTTTCTCGATGAGCTCAACCACATGGCGGGCACTTGGAGGAATCCCGGGCTTGTATTCCACATAGTCGGCGATCTGAAGGCCAAAACGATCGGTGAAGTAGATCCAATTCTTGTGATAGGCAATGATCTGCTTGTTTCTTAAGCACTCCACTTCCTTGAGCCAGCCCCCCAAATAGCTTCTCAGAGACTTGCCACCGAATTGATTCTTATCCAGGAACTCATCCAGTTGTTTGTTTCGTGTGAGCCGCGCCAATTGGTCACCACCTACCAGCCTGACCAGGTCAGCGCCATAAAGCCGCCGGTAGATCTCTGACTTGAAGGCCTGGAAGTTGTTCTCGTAATAGGAGCTGTTCCGTGGGTCGACTTTCTTTAGGCCAATCAGTATGTTTTCAGCGACTTGAATGCCCTTGAGCGGGTCGGCATGGATGTGTGGATTGCCGTAGATGTGGATGTCGCCGGCGGCTCTGTTGGGATTTCGAGGTACCTGTAAAAAAGTCATCCCTCGGGAGACACTCACGTAACCTGGCTCTGCTTCCCGTATCTTACGGTTGCGGGACTTGTCGATCAAAGTGGGAACCCAAAGTTCCAAGTCCATTCCGGTAGTAAGAAACAGATCTGCCCTGGACATTTCCCGAGCAAAGCTTGGTTTGGCTTTCACAAAGTGTGCATCCTGATAGCCCTTGGCGATACTCGTAACCTCAACCTTATCTCCCCCCACATATTCGGCGATCGAGGCGTAGTCCGGCAGACTGGAGACAATTTTCAATCGATCGTTGGCAGCCAGGACTGGAGGAAGAAAGGTCAGTGCTAACAAGAATTTGTAAATGTTTCGAGTCATTTTATTTTCCTCTCAGTAGGCCTCATGCTTGTGCGGACCGAGAGACCAGGTAAATTGAAGGAAGAATCGGTTCTCATCCTCTTCGAAATTTGGATTTAGAAAGTCGTACTGGGCGCGCAGCCGCACCCACTCACTTTGCCAGAAGGTCATATACGGGGAAAGAGCCCACTGGTTCTGGTCTTGATCCTCAAGCGTTTGACCGAATTGATAGCGCAAGCCGCCATACCAGCGCCGGCTGAGCTGATATTCACCATAGGCGTACATTCCGAAAACGTCGCCTCCTGGCCAGCGGTCTCGAGCGTTGTAGAAGAGCTCGGTGCGCAGCTCCAGAGAACGGTAAAGTGCACGCTGCAGCGGCTCCCAGCGGTAAGAGAGATCCAGCCCCAAAACCGTCGAGCGATTTTGCTCGTCGATGTCCCAATGGGAAGTGGCTGCGGAAAGACCCCACTCAAAATAGGCGTTTTCCGTGACGTCGTAGTAGTTCGATAGCCGTCCAATGTAGAGCAGGTCACCGAAACCCTTCCCCGAAAAAGCGAGATCGTTGGAATTGTTGATGACTTCAAAAGAGATCTCGTTGGTATGGGCCCAGGGAAGGCGTGGAGGCAACCAGGTGAGGGAAAAGCCTTCTCCGATCAGTCCTTCCTCTCCGAAGAGGGTTTGGGTGGGAAGATCGCGGTCCGCCCAGGGAAGGGCATGCTTGTGAAAGCGATTCAGCTTGCCGAAATTGGTGTGAAACCGGCCGACTTTTAACCCCAGGCTTCCGGGCAGCGATTCCCAGGTGAGATAACCTTCTTCTAGGTCAAACTCTCCCTCTTCAAAGGTGACAAAAAACTTGGCCATGCTGTAAGGATCCAGAGGATGCTGAATGGCCATCTCAAAACCATCAAAGTTCAAACGGTTGAATTCTTCATCCCCGGACCGATCGCTGAGGCGCAGCGTGTTGTCTCCCGTGACGCTGACCTCTGGATTGAGAGCCTGAAGCGTTCTTTGGCCACCCGTAAAGGTCACGTCTTTGGCAGCAGCTCGCGTTTCGGTGGTGGGCTGCAGAGTGACGGCCGAGAGCTGAACAATTTGGCGTTCCAGCTCTGAGATTCTCTTTTCGTACTCTGCTTTCATCTGTTCTAACTGACTCTTCAGTTCTTGCAATGTTGTACTTAACTCCTCCGCTGTGGGCTCGGAGGGTGTTTGGGCAATTGCAATGGTTGTTACAAAAAGAAAGGAACAACCCAAAAAGGCGAGAGGCCTTAACATACTCACCTCCTTACGGAAAGGATTTTCTTGGATGATCTGGTGGCGAGGTTAGGCGGGAGGTGAGCGGTTGTTGATGCCTTTCAGGTGCTCGGAAAGAGTAAAGGAAAACGTTGGGATCTCACATCTACTATTTTTCTCGAGATCTAGCTGTAAACAATCGTGCAGGGCAGGGCTGATGGAGATATTAGGATGGGAAGCCAGACAGCTGTGACAGTCATGGGTGAGGTCGGTAAAGGAAAGCGGACCGTAAGAGTTGCCTTGAGCTGTGGTTAGGGGATGCCGTGTGGCTTCGGAAAGATCGAGGAAAAGCTGAAGTTCAGCGGCCGCCGATAGGTAAACGGAGAGCAGCGCTATCAGGAAGATAACTCCAATTCGACCCAAGCTCTTCTTATTCATCGAGTGGATACACTTCATTATCGACAATTGGTGAGAGGTCGTCAAATTCCGGCTTAGGGGTCTAACCCTAGAGCACCACCGTTTCTTCGATCAGATCACCCTCTTTGAAGCGAGCCAGGCGCACGGGATGCAGATCCAGCGGTTCCGTCTTTCCTTCCAGGATCAAATCGGCCAGCATCATTCCGGCAGCCGGGGAGTGCATCATTCCGTGGCCGCTGAACCCGTTAGCCAGAAAGAATCCTGTCAGCTCGGGTGCCTCTCCCAGGATACAGTGGTGATCCGGTGTAACCTCGTAAAGGCCGGCCCAGGACCTTCGAGGGTTAATTCGAGCCTGTTCCAACAGCGGCACGCGGGCTAATGCTTTCTGCGCGACGATATCGATGAAAGTGGAGTCGAATGTCAGGTTGAAACCGGGCGGTTCACTCGGATCGGACCAACCCATTAAGACTTTTCCCGATTCCTTGCGCATCAGGAATCCACTGTCTGCGTCAATGGTCATCGGAATCTTCTCGGGAATGGCAGGGAAGTCCTCGGTCATGACCAGCATGCGGCGAACAGGTTGGACAGGGACATCGACGCCTGCCATCTTCCCAATAGTTGAAGCGTAGGGTCCTGCGGCGTTGACGACACGCGGAGCGTGAATCTCTTCCCCAGGTATTGCGACTCCCTTGATCTGTCCGCTCGCAGTCAGGATTTCTACCACCGGTTGACCCACCTCAATTTGGGCCCCTAGATCACGGGCTTTTCGTCCGAAACCTTCAGCAATACTGTACGAGTCCGCATAACCGTCCGCAGGGCAAAAGGTTCCTCCTCGCAGATCTTCGACTTTAACGAAGGGTGCGATTTGAAGGATCTCCTCCGGAGTGACCCACTCAACTGGAACTCCTTGGACTTTTTGAAGTTGCAGGTTTCTTCTTAATCCTTGCTCTCCCTTTTCGGTGGCTGTCAGGAAGAGGTATCC
>JALLOL010000189.1 GCA_027717875.1 Acidobacteria bacterium AH-259-L09
CCTCTCGACCGGAGCGGTCGGAAGTGAAGGTAATCCACTGGCCATCGGGTGAGAACATGGCATGCCATGGGCGAGGTTACTGGGCGAAGAAAGCAGCAGGGAAGTCCGTCAAGAATCGACCCCCACTAATTCAGAGTCATTAGATATTCATTAGATGATGGGAATTTCCGACCCCTTTTTGGCCTTGCTGTTCTTATGTAAGTGATTGATAGGAAGATCGTTGCGGGGGAGGGACTCGAACCCTCACGAGGGAAACCCTCACAGGATTTTAGGTCCTGTGCGTTTTGCTTGCTGCTTCGATAAAGGTGTCTAGACTCTCTACAGCATAGAAGAACAGCATGAGAGAAAGAAGAAACCATCGCGTGACTATGCTACAATTCTGTCTTTGTTTTTTTTCACTATGATGCAAAGCCGACTGAGGATTCTCGGAAGTCATGAAGGAAAGTTGGAACTGTTGTCAGTTATCGGTCCCCGAACGTAGCCGGGAAACACCTGGATGAGATTTCGGGCACAGTTTTGGGCACAGTTGCCCAATCTGGCCAACCCTCCGATTCCGTAAGTCCTTTAAAATCAAGCATGCGCCCGTAGCTCAGCTGGATAGAGCGTTGGCCTCCGGAGCAAAGCCCCTGAGTTTCACAACCTCCTCACTTTCAATAAGTTGTTGAAACTACTTAGTTTCCGTTTAGCAGATTTCAGCTGATTTTCTCCATTTTGGCAGGTTTTGGAAGGATTTTCTCACACAGATTCTCACACAGAAAATCTCCTTTCTTTAGCTTCAAGGCCATCAAATCAGCACTGGCTTCCCAAGGACTGACAGATTGAGTGCTCCTTGATGTTCTCCCACCTCATTAGGACAATGACGCTAGGAGGATGAGATGGCAGAAGAAGGAGTAGCCAAGTTACTACATTGTGATTGGAAGGTGGCCGAAACCGGAGACCAGGCCCTATCTTCATGTAGTGGGAAAACCAAGATGTCAGATTTGATCCTGAAGCTGACATCAATGAGCTGTCCGAAAGAGTGAGACACATGTATAAATCTGTCTTGGACCCTAGCCTGTTTGAAAAGCGGACTGAAACCAGGGCATTGGCATCGGCCCTGCGAAGGGAACTCCGAAGGCAATTCCACACGCCTTCTTTCGAGGAATGGCTGGAAAAATCTGCATTGGATGACACCGCTATTGATCCTTGACACCTCCCACGAGAGGTCAGCCAGTAGGGTAGAGAATTGATGGAGCCCACCTGGTACCGAATAGTCCGGCTCCACAAAAGACCAACAAAGAGCCCTGATTTTCTCAGAATCGTGCCACTCACCCTCCAGGATGAGCCGTGCCTTATATTCTCAAGATTCAGGGGTAGTGCGGATAAGCCCCCGGTAGAGATCAGGCCGTCAGGGGGCGTTGTAGGGGAAATTTCCCGTTCCAGAGGGCTCAACATGGTGAATCCCTCCAAAAGCAGACTCGAAGCGCAACACTCACCAGCCTACAGCGCGGACCCAGACAGGAAATAAAGGGTGCGATGAGCCCCCCCCAAGATCGAAGCCCACGACAACGGGGCCGCTCACCTGTCAGAGATACGACCCGCCCTGCACCCAAAAAACGGTTATTTGGTCATGTTTCTAGCCTCCTGAAGTAGTTAGAATATAGACAACGGCTGCGATTAGCATAACTAGCTGAGCCAGCTTGACTTAAGCCCTCTTTTTAGACCCAAAAGTTCTTCAGAATCTCTTTTTTGAAAAAGGCCCTAATCAGGAAGGTCCTGAGTGATCCCAGACTGATCCCTGTCTCTCGCTTCCATATATACATCCGGCAGAACCTGGGAATAGACGCACAGAGGTCGCCGAAAGAAGCAAAAAAATACTAGATAACTGGGATTGTCCCCACTCATCTAAAACTGATCTTTTTTGAACGGTCGCCGGTCAGCTTTTGTGGCGGCTGCTGAGTGATCCCAGCTGATCCCAGGAATCCCGGCTTTTTTAAAAACTAGATGAGAATTTAATTTTACTAAAGAGTTGTAAAAACCTGGGATAGCTGGGATGGGTTGGGATTCTCATAGGTCTTCTACTTGTCTTTTGATGTTGACTGATCAAGCCTGAAAATCGAATCTACTTTGAGTCTGTCAAAGAGGCTAAAAGGATGGACTATGTGGCCTGTAAGATCTGTAAGCCTCCCCAGAAAAGACAGGAGTGATCTTTTCAGTCTATATAAAGGGCTATATAGAAGCGGAAACTGCCAAACTAGTTCTCATTTCACCTCGGTCACTGGAAGCGTGGCAAAGTGACCAGGTTCCGTCCGAATCGCCATACCATTGATTGGCAATGTTGAATCAATTTCCAGGCTTCCACGAAATTGTGAGAAGTCGATTCCACTGTCCTGGTACATTTCCTCTGGGAATTTGGCAATCTGACCGTTTGGAGAAAGCTGGATAGTTGTCGTTCCGCCTGGAACTGGTATGCCATCTACATCGAGCAGTGTTAACGTCACATCCACCTGGGAGGCATTGGGATTAGAAAGTGCAATACCGGTACTCACCCCCCGTGAGGCATCTGATTCAATCGGCACCAAGAATCTTGCAATCGGCTGTACGGCTGCAACTCCTGCCAGTCCAAAACTGCCTCCAAACAGGATCGTGCCACCCACTCGGATGTTAGATGTGACTTGAACCGAACCCGACGTAAGATTGCCCAGGCCATCTGTCATAAAGAGAGCAGTTCCTTTCGGGGGGATGCTAAAGGGAAAACTTCCATTTTGGATAACTCCATTAATATCCACCGACAGAGGAGTACCGGTGGTGTCAAAAAGCATTACTGTCCCTTCAGCAGTGTCTGTAACAGAGGGATTGATCAGAATCAGTGTTGAGGAAAAGCCTTCACCATCGCCAAACTGGGCAAAGTAGACACCGAAGTTGATCGTAAAGGTTATCTCGTTTGAAACCCCGCCATCGGGATTCACGACAACGACAGTAGCGGAGCCTGACTTTGCTATATCTTCTGCTGGAATTGATACGGTCAAGGTATTTGTGTCTACAAATGTCGCTGGACGAGTCTCTCCGTTCCACCTGACAACTGAACCCTCAACAAAGTCTGTTCCCTTGATGGTGAGGGTAAAGTCTGAACCACCAGCTATGGACGAACTGGGATTCAAACTGGTTATAGTGGGAGTAGCGGAGAACGTTTCTGCCGCAATTTTGGCAACGAAAGCGTCATACTTTCCACCACCAAAACTATCTTGTAGTGGGAACGACAAGGGGAAATGAAACCCAGTATGCCCTGTTATGTAGACGTTACGAGCCTTGTCCACGACAACAGCTTCCACCGTCTCCGAGCTTGAGCCACCTAGATAGCTGGAGTAATCCAGGGCGGTACCAGATGAGTTGAGTTTGCTCACGAATACATCAGATCCTCCACCTTGGGTCTTTTGGAAGGCACTAGCTAATGGAAAGTCTGTAGAATCAGTTGAACCCGTCACATAGGCGTTTCCACTGGGATCTACGGAGACACCTCGCCCCCAGTCACCTCGGCTTCCTCCTAAATAGGTGGAATAGACAAGCTGAGAGCCAACAGGATTTAGCTTGGTTATGAAGGCATCAGCGTCGTTACCTACGTAACTTGGCTGTAGAGGATTGGATAAGGGGAAGTCAGTTGAGAGAGTAAAACCTGTTATGTAGGCACTACCAGAAGAATCCACATCAATACCAGACCCCACTTCGGTGTTACTGCCTCCAAGGTAAGTGGAATAGACGAGCGTTGAGCCAGCTGAATCCAACTTCACTACAAAGGCATCCCGCAAACCGCTAAAAGTAGGCTGTAAAGCGTTCGTCACCGGGAAATTGCTTGATCCAGTCACCCCCGTTATATGTGCGTTGCCATTGCTGTCTAGAGCAATATCGAAAGCACCGTCCCCGCTGCTGCCACCAAGATAGGTTGAGAAGATGAGCGCAGATGCATCTCTATTCAACTTAGCCACAAATGCATCCCCAGGAGAGGCACCCCCTCCAAAAACGGACTGGACAGCGTTAACGACCGGGAAATTGTTCGATTCAGTTTGTCCCGCTAGATACACATTTCCTGAGGCATCGAGTGCTATGCCGTTACTGAAGTCATTTTGACTACCACCTAAATATGTCGAATATAAAATCGCCGAGCCTGAAGAGTTTAGCTTCGCCACATATACATCCGAACCTCCGGCAAGTCTTGGTTGTAGATTGGTCAGTATGGGGAAATTCACCGAACTAGTGTTGCCGGTGACCACAACATTCCCTGAATCATCCACCGCAATTCCACGCCCCCTTTCAGAACCACTACCCCCTAGATAAGTGGAGTAAGCAATTGTGGGACCTGAAATTTGCCCAATTTCCTCTACCTTTACAACGAACGCGGTCTCCAAACCAGCACTGGAGGATTGCAAAACTCCACCTGTTACGGGGAAGTTAACCGATCTGGTCATTCCGGTAAGATAGGTGTTACCGTCTGAGTCAACGGCTATAGCTAGGCCGAAGTCGATTCCGGTACCTCCAAGGTAGCTTGAATAACTCAACTTCGGATCAATGACTAAAGCTCGGCTGGTGTCATATTGGGCCACCTCAAAACCAACCTCTCTTGTCCCCAGTAAGACATAGCTGCCTGCGATATGCTTCCTGATGCTTTCACCTTCTTGGTATATCACTGGGACGTGCTGCACGACGTTGCCAGCAACAGTTTCCAACACCAGATCACGGGTATTATCGTCAATGCTCATTCCTTCGATGCCTTCAAACGCCAGTCTGATGGATTCAGGATTGCTTCCAGGTGCTACGATGAAGTCAAACTCCAACACTCCTTGGTTACCATAGAAAACAAGGTCAATCCCTGGATAGATGTCGTGATATTTGACCCTGGCGTAGTTAGGGACAAAATGATGGCGGTCTCCATTCAGACCGAACCGACGTTGAAGGTCGGCACTCCGAGGCTTTTGTTCGAGGGAGAGTACAGTTACAGCTCTCCTGCGTGGACATCGAATTACGATATTTCGCCCGACGGCCAGCGGTTCCTGATGCTCAAGGAAGGCGGG
>JALLOL010000019.1 GCA_027717875.1 Acidobacteria bacterium AH-259-L09
TGACAAGTTAGGCTTGACGTTCAGCAAATTTTCGTTAAATTGAAATGGCGTAGAGGTAAAAAGGAGTCACCGTAAAATGACTTTTATCATATGTGAACCCTGTATCGGAACAAAAGACACGTCTTGCGTAGATGCCTGTCCGGTGGATTGCATTCATCCGCGGAGTGATGAAACTCAGTTTGAAGGCGAGCAGCAATTGTATATCGATCCGGAAGAGTGCATTGATTGCGGAGCATGTGTCCCTGAATGTCCAGTAGAAGCGATCTTCCCGGAGGATGAAGTTCCGGAACAGTGGTTGAACTATATCGACACCAACTATAAATGGTATGAGAACCAGAAGTAAGGATAGTGAAGAGGCCCTCTAGTCCTCTAGTCCGCATTTCTCACACCCGGTCGTCACGAAGGCACGAAAACACGACAGCACGAATTGACGACAGCACGAAGGCACTAAATTACGAAGCCAGGCTCGATAGAAGCTGACGAGCGGTTTTCGGTGTTAGGTCGATATTGCAGGAACGGAAAAAGCCCCCGAGTGGCATCAGCGATTGTGAGAGACACAAGAAGAATCATGACGGACTCCAGAGTTTCTTCGGGCACCCCTCCCACAGCCTCTGTCTCTCGGGAACCTGTCTACATATTATGCACCAGTAAGACAGGAAGTCAAGCGGAAAAGTATTTATTTTTCAATAACTTATGAACAGAAATCTGCACACCTTTTTCACATTATTTTCACAAGTTTTTCATACACAGATCACATGGATCTCGCGGGATTTACCCCGATATTTTTCATTTTTTCACAGAGAAGGGGCCCCCTTCTCTGTGCGGATTTACTGCTCTCCTCGAATGAGGTCCTGGAAGGTCTCTCTTGTGCGGACGACTTGAGGACGATCTCCATCTACCAGGATTTCGGCGGCCCGGGGACGAGAGTTGTAATTGGAAGCGGCAACGAAACCGTAAGCGCCGGCGTTCATGATGGCTAGATAGTCGCCTTGTTTTAGTAGGGGAAGCAACCGGTCATGGGCAAAGAAATCCCCCGTTTCACAGACTGGACCCACCACATCGGCTCTGATGCTCCCTTCCTTTTGCTCTAATGGGAGAACTTCATGATAGGCCTGGTAGAGCGAGGGACGAAGCAAGTCATTCATGGCCCCATCCACGATGAGAAAATGTTTTTCATAGTTCACCTTGTGGTACAGGATCTTGTTGAGCAGGACAGCCGTATTTCCAGTGATGAACCGCCCTGGCTCTAAGACAATGCGATATTCCCCTCGATGTTCTTTGACAAACTCAGCGTATCGGTTTAGATCGGGCTCTGTTTCGTCTTGGTAAGGAATGCCAATTCCTCCTCCCAGGTCGAGGTGCTCGATTACAAAGCCCAAAGTCTCAAATTCCGCGACCAATCCTTTGAGTTTCAGAAAAGCATCTAAGAAGGGCTGAACATTCAGGATTTGTGAGCCGATGTGAAAACCTAAACCGACCAGGTGCAGGTGGGAGGACTGCCTCAATAGCCCAATGATTTTTTCGACATGATTGACGTCAAGACCAAACTTGTGCTGACGAAAACCGGTGGCCACATAAGGATGAGTCGTGGTATCGACGTCGGGATTTAGCCGTATGGAGATGTCTTGGCGGACGTCTTTGTGCTCAGCAAGGTCGATTAAGGTTTCCAGTTCTTCTAACGATTCAACATTGAGGCTAAAGAGGGACATCTGCAGCGCCATCTCCAGTTCCTCAACCGTCTTCCCGACTCCACTGAAAACGATTCGTTTCGGGTCGCCGCCGATCTTTTTCAAGCGGTAGAGTTCTCCTGCGGATACCACATCGAAGCCGCTTCCTTCTTCTTTGAGTAAGCGCAAAATGCTGAGATTCGAGTTGGCCTTTACAGCGTAGCAAATCAGAGGATCTACAGCTTCGAAGGCAGTCCGAAAAGTGTGAAAGTTTCGGAGGATGGCATTCTTGCTGTAGACGTAGCAAGGTGTTCCAAACTGATCGGCCAGGTCGGCGAGGGGGATATCCTCACAAAAGAGCTGTCCGTTACGGTAAGAAAAGGCTTGCGTTAGGGCCATCAGCTGACGCGCAGGATGTTAGCAGAGGGTATTCTCAGGTGTCTACTTCTGCTAGAATCCTGCGGACCAAGGTGTGATCGTGAAAGAGACCTTTGACGTGGTCACCGGTGGAGCGGGCTTTATTGGCTCGCACCTTTGCCGCGCTCTCTTGAGACGAGGCCGAAGCGTCCGCATCGTAGACGATTTTTCCACGGGAAAATGGGAGAATCTGGCAGATCTTCAGCAACAGTACCCTGGGCAATGTGAGATTTCCCAACAGGACATCCACTGCCTGGAGGGCTTGAGAAAGATTTTTGACCGGGCCGATACCGTTTATCACCAGGCGGCAATGACCTCGGTCCAAAAATCCACTGAGGATCCCCTGGCCTGCAACCGTGTCAACGTTGAAGGGACTTTGAAGGTCTTAGTAGCGGCTCGAGATGCAGGCGTTAAAAAGATGATTTTTGCAACGAGTACGGCCGTTTATGGAGATTCAGAAGTGATTCCGAAACGTGAGGAAATGAAAGCTCATCCGATTTCTCCTTATGGCGTCAGTAAATATGTAGGCGAGCTTTACTGCAGGATTTTTTCAGAAATTTACCACTTGCCGACTCTTGGACTTCGTTACTTCAATGTTTTTGGTCCCCACCAGGATCCGGAATCAGAGTATGCCGCCGTCATACCCCGTTTCATTTCTCGAATGCTGGCTGGTGAAAGACCCATCATCTTTGGTGATGGAGAACAAAGCCGGGACTTTGTTTTTGTTGAAGATGTTGTTTGGGCGAATCTTTTGGCGGCCCAGTCGGAAGTCCAGGGAATTAGTTTGAATATTGCATATGGGCAAAGGATTACCCTTAATCAGCTGGCGGAGATTCTTAATCAGATTCTTGGTCAGAAGTTGGAACCAATTTACCAGTCCGCTCGTATTGGGGACGTTCGACATTCGGAGGCCGATATTTCTCAGGCTAGAAAGTTGATTGGTTTCAAGCCGGACACTTCGTTCCAGGAGGGTTTGCGGCAGACGGTGGAGTGGTTTCAGAAAAGAGCACTCACTGCTCGAGGATAGACCAACATGAATTTACGGCAAAAGATATTAACCAAGCAGGCTGAGATCGGCGTCGTTGGGTTGGGTTACGCTGGGTTGCCGCTGGCCATGGCGTTTGCTCGCAGTGAGTTCAAGGTGCACGGAATTGATGTCGACTCTGAAAAGGTCAAAGACATTAATCGGGGAAAGTCTCATGTTCAAGACATCAAAGATGAAGTTCTCAAATGTGCCATCGATGCAGGAAGGTTTCAGGCCCATTCAGGCTACAAAGTGGTTTCGCGGTTGGATTGCGTTCTTATATCCGTTCCGACGCCTCTGCGACAAACGAAGGATCCCGACATCAGTTATATCCTCGACGCGGCCCAAAATATTCGAAAACACTTGCATAAGAATATGCTGATTGTTTTGCAGAGCACGACTTATCCCGGTACCACGGACGAAGTCCTGACAGTCGAGTTCCAAAGTGGCAACTTTAAGATCGGGAAGGACCTGTTTTTGGCCTTTTCTCCGGAGCGGGTCGATCCCGGCAACGCGACTTTTACCACCAAAAACACCCCCAAGATCGTGGGTGGAGTCACCCCCCAGTGCACTGAGATGGCCAAGGCACTGTATGGGCAGATTATCGATCAGGTTATTCCGGTTTCATCGGCGGCTGCGGCTGAAATGGTGAAGTTATTGGAGAACACTTTTCGGGCTGTAAACATTGGACTGGTCAACGAAATTGCCATCATGTGCGACAAACTCGGAGTGTCTGTTTGGGAAGTGATTGAGGCTGCCGCCACCAAACCTTTCGGTTTTATGCCGTTTTTTCCTGGTCCCGGTTTGGGTGGGCACTGTATTCCCATTGATCCTCTTTACCTGTCCTGGAAACTCAAAACGCTCAACTACAATGCGCGTTTTATTGAACTGGCCAGTGAGGTCAACACTCAGATGCCGGAGTATTGCTTCAATAGAATGGCGCGTGTGCTGAACCAGAATCGAAAGTGCGTGAACGGAACGAAAGTGTTGCTCCTGGGTGTGTCCTATAAAAAGGATGTGAGCGATATGCGTGAATCACCGGCGCTGGACATCATCCGACTGCTCGAGAACGATGGGGCGAAAGTGGACTACTCTGATCCCTATGTTTCGCATTTGCAGATTGATGGCGCGGTGAAAGAATCAATTCCGCTCAGTGCAGAGACAATCAAAAAGTACGATCTGGTGGTAGTGGTCACCGATCACTCCTGTTTCGACTACGGCATGCTCCAGAAATCGGCCCAGTTAATTTTCGACACTCGCAATACCTTCGCCGAGGCTTTCAACAACGTGGTGAAACTGTAAGTGCTTTGCTTTCCAGCCTATCCGGGAATCCTGGAGATCAGGTTGGAGAAATTTGCGGAGCCGTAAAACGATTCAATGCTGGGTGGGTGGATCTCTTTTGCCGTCATAGCTGCCGTGGTTAGCTCCCTGGTCTCACTCTTTGTATCGGAGGTCTTCTTCGGCATTTTTCTTCTGCTGTGGATGGTTGATTGCTGCAGGCGCAGAGAGTTGTGTCTAAGGACCCCTCCTTTTTTCGGTCTTATACTGGCCTTTTTTTTGGCCACCCTGGTTGCCGTTGTTTTTTCCAGCGATGTGCTCGTCAGTGCCAGCTACCTCAAGAAATTCGTCAAGTTTCTATACATTTTTTTCATTTTTACTTACCTGAGCCGCAAACAGGTTGAGTATGCCCTCAGAGCGATCTTCCTTGTCTTGGCTGTTAGCGCCATGTACGGAGTTTTGCAGTATTTCTGGTTGAAGGAGGTCAATTTGGTCAATCGTATCGAGGGTTTCATGGGGCACTGGATGACCTTCTCAGGGCAATTGATGATAGGTTCGGTGGCGCTGGCGGGTTACCTTTTATTCTGTCAGCTGCCCCGGGCCTCCGGCAGGAATCAAAAAACCAGAGAGCAAGCGGGAAATGAAAAGAAAGAGAATCGTTTGTTGAACCGGGAGATTCTCGAAATAGGCGCGTGGGCGGGGCTGCTGGCCGTTTTTCTTTTCGTCCTCGTTCTCACTCACACTCGGAATGCCTGGCTGGGGACGATTGGCGGTCTGTTCCTACTTCTCTCGATCTATCGAGTGCGATGGTTGATGGCAGGCAGCGTCCTTTTGCTTGCGCTGTTTTTTGTCCTTCCCGGCGACTTCAAGGAGCGGCTCTATTCCAGTTTCGACCCCAATGATACGACCACACGCATTCGTATTGAGCTGCTTCGAACTGGCAAAAATATCATTGCAGCGCATCCCTGGACGGGTTTGGGTCCCCGAATGGTGCCTCGTCTCTATGGCAATTACAATGGAACTGACGAATTTCCAAGTTGGATCTATCAACATCTTCACAACAACCTTGTGCACATCGCCGCTGAAATGGGAATGATCACTCTGCTTGTTTGGCTGGCACTGTGGATTCGTTTGCTTCGAGATTTTGCTCGTTTTGCTCGCCTTCGAAATTCCGATTCTCTTTCCCGTTGTGTCGCCATCAGCGCAATCGGGGTTGTGGCAGCGTTCTTATTGGCAGGTCTCTTTGAGTATAATTTCGGGGATTCAGAAATCTTAATTCTGCTCCTCTTTTTTATTACGATTCCATATGTCGTGCACGACGAGCAGGAAAAGGCCGCTTAAGATCGCCCTTCTGGGAACTCGTGGGGTCCCTGCCAACTATGGGGGATTTGAAACATTTGCCGAGCAACTCTCCACGCGGCTGGTAGAGCGGGGACATCGGGTCGTGGTCTACGGTCGCTCTCATTTTGTAGATCCTCGACTGCGCTGTTATCGTGGAGTGGACATTCGTGTGTTGCCCGCTCTTCGGGCGAAGTATCTGGAAACGGTGACCCACACTGCTATCTCGGTTTTGGCGGCGCTCTTTAGGCCTTATGACGTCGTCTTGATCTGTAACGCGGCCAATGCATTTGTTTGCTGGCTCCCGAAGCTGGTGGGTCAGAAGGTCGTGATTAATGTCGATGGCATCGAGTACCTTCGAAAGAAGTGGAACCGTCTAGGGAAGGCGTACTACCGATTTAGTGAATTTCTGTCCACCCTGCTTCCCGATCAAGCAGTGACCGACGCTCGCTCTATCCAACAATACTACTTGGAGGAATATGGATTCCGTTCGCGGTTTATCCCTTACGGGGCTCCAGCCGAAGCGCTCGAAAGCTGTAAAGAAGTGAAGCGCCTCGGGCTGAGTCGTCGAAACTATCTTCTTTATGTCAGTCGGCTGGAACCGGAGAACAATGCTCACCTTGTCATGCAAGCTTATCTCGTTTCCGGGGTTGACTATCCGCTGGTTTTAGTTGGAGATGCTCCTTATAGTCGAGACTACATTCGGGAGTTACATCGCCTGGCCGAGGGAAAAAACATCCTCCTGCCGGGAGCTATCTACGCTCAGGGTTATCGTGAATTGCTTTCTCACTGCCTCTGTTACATTCACGCGACCGAAGTGGGAGGAACTCATCCTGCCCTAATTGAGGCAATGGGAGCGGGTTGCCTGGTGCTGGTGAATGATACGCCCGAGAATCGCGAGGTGGTGGAGCGGTCAGGTTTTCTTTATCCTTTCAATGATTTAGAATCACTCGCTCGACTCATGAGACAGATCTGTTCCCGGTCGCAAAAATACGAGCAATACAGGAAGCAAGCTCAGCAGCGAGTGCGTCACTGTTACGATTGGGAGGAAATTGTCACTCAATACGAGGCTTTGTTCTATGAGCTCACAGTCGATTCGCTCGACAGCGACTAGCCTAGGCGTCGTCACTATCTCTTATAATTTTCTTCGAAAAATTGTCCTGCAGCGCCATCTGATCTGGAACTTCATAATTCGCGATCTGAAGAGCCGCTATATTGGCTCTTTTATGGGATTCTTCTGGTCAGTGATCCACCCCTTGGTTTTGCTCTTGAGCTACACGTTTGTATTTTCGATTGTTTTCCAAATCAAGCCAAAGCTGGGGCAAATCGATAACTTCGCGGTCTTTCTGTTCTGCGGAATTCTGCCTTGGCTCTACTTTCAAGACACACTGATTCGGTCCTGTAATTGTGTGGTTGATCACAGTCATCTCATCCGCAAAACCTTGTTTGCCTCCGAGATTCTTCCCGTGACACTGGTTTTGTCCAATTTAGTCACGCACCTGGTGGGCTTTGCCATCTTGCTTGTTGTGCTGTTGTATATGAACACGATCGGCTGGGCCGCACTTCTGGTTCCCATTTACCTGATTCTTTTAATGGTTCTTTCTCTGGGATTAGGCTGGCTGGCAGCCGCACTTCAAGTGTTTCTTCGCGATACCGCCCAAATTCTGTCGGTGATAATGGTTTTTTGGTTTTGGTTCACACCCATCTTTTACCAAGTCGAGATGGTTCCGAAGGCTTTTCGCCCCTGGATGCGATTCAACCCTCTCACTCACATGGTCGAAGGGTATCGCTGTTTACTGCTGGAGAATCGCTTGCCGGATGCGCAATCTCTGTTGTGGCTGGTCGCCTGGGCAATGGGTGCATTTGTGGTGGGGGGGTTCGTCTTTCGAAACACCAAACGGGAATTTGTGGATGTCCTCTGAAGGGAATGAGTCCAGGCCGGCGATTTACCTAAAACATCTCTCCAAGAAATACGCCATTTACGATCGCCCCAGCTACAAGTTCCTGGAACTGATCACATTACGGAAAAAACAGTTCCATCGTGAATTTTGGGCATTGGAAGACATCGATCTGGAGGTTTGGCCTGGCACCACTCTTGGAATCATTGGCCAGAACGGCTCGGGAAAGAGTACTCTCCTGCAGCTCGTTGCCGGCATCTTGAGGCAAACGCGGGGAGATTGTCACGTACAGGGAAACGTTTCGGCGTTGCTGGAATTGGGATCCGGTTTCAACCCCGAGTTCACTGGTCACGAGAACGTTTTTATGAACGGAGCCATCATGGGGCTGACCCGTTCCCAGATGGAAGAACGGCTGGAGAGGATCCTGGAATTTGCGGAAATCGGAGAGTTTATTCACCAGCCGGTAAAAACCTATTCGAGCGGGATGTTTATGCGGCTTGCCTTTGCTGTTGCCATCCACGTTGACCCGGATATCTTGCTGATCGACGAAGCGCTGGCGGTAGGGGATCTGATCTTCCAGCACCGATGTACAAACCGAATTCGACGGCTGCGCCAGGATGGGAAGACAATTTTGTTTGTGACCCACGACTTGCACGCGGTGACCCGTTTTTGCGACCGGGCTATCTTGCTTGATCACGGCCGAAAACTGGAGGATGGCGATCCTGAGAAAGTGGTTCAGTGCTACCAGGCTTTGATGTTTGAACGGCAGCGGAAGGAAGCCGGTGTCGGTCAAATGTGGGTTGATGTTGAACAGGATCAGTCCCTTCAGGTCGTCAAAACCGTTCCTCATATTCATCACCGTTACGGTGAAGGTGGGGCGGAGATCATCGGTATCATCTTGCACTCTCCAGAGGGGAGAGTTCTCAACCAGATCAGAGCAAGACAAGAGGTTTTGCTGGCAATCTCAGCCCGTTTTCAGCGAGACCTCAAGCATCCAATCATCGGTTTCACAATTCGTGACCGCTTGGGCGTCGAGATCACTGCCTCGAATACCTCCTACGAGGGATTTTATTTACCTGCGGGGAAAGCAGGTGATGTCTTCACGGTGGGCTTTCGAATTCGGGTGCCGGCCTTATGTCCCGGGAGCTATTCAATATCTCCTGCTGTTGCCGACGGCAACATTTGGGAACACAGAATCGAAGACTGGATTGACAACGCCTACGTTGTGGATTTGGCTGATACCGGACTCGTTTATGGCATGATGCGCTGGTCGGTGAAGGCCTCCTTCAAGGTTGACAACTGACCTCGATATTATATGGACAAAACCCTCACTGGTCTCTCACACGCCCTCTGCTATCTTGACGTGTTCTGGACAAGGGCCTAGCCTGAAGCGATGGAGGCCGATTCGCGATATTTCAAGCCCCGTCATCCCATGGGTGTCGTCTCTCGCCGAACGGGCTTGAAACCCGATGTCCTGCGTGCTTGGGAAAAGCGTTACCAGGCAGTGAGGCCTTCGCGTAGGTCTGCAAATCGCCGCTTCTACTCAGACGCAGATATCGAAAAACTGCTGCTCTTGCGTCGGGCAATCGATGGCGGACGCAGGATCGGTCAGGTGGTCCACCTTGACAACAGGGAGCTGGAGGAATTGGTGGCTGCAGATCAAAAAGCCATGGTCGAGGTCGGCACCGTGAAGGCCTCTTTTGAGAAATCGGATGCTGAGTCGCATTTCAGTGCTTGTTTGGTGGCCGTCAAGCAGCTGAATGCCAATGAACTGAAGAATCAGCTCGAACGCGCCGCTGTCGATTTGAGTCAGCCTCACCTTATCGAAGGTGTGCTGGTCCCCTTGATGGAGAAAATCGGGAATCTCTGGAGCCAAGGATCCCTCAAAGTGGTGCATGAGCACATGGCTTCGGCGGTGGTGCGCTCCTTCCTTGGAGGAATGCAGGCGTCTGACGAGGTCTTAGACTCTGTTCCTCATCTGATCGCGGCGACACCTGTGCGCCAATTCCACGAGCTGGGAGCTTTGATTGTGGCTGCGACCTCCGAATCCGAAGGCTGGGGTGTCACCTACCTGGGTGCGGGCCTTCCCGCCGAAGAAATTGCAGCCGCTGCGCGGCAGAAAAGAGCTGGAGTGGTGGCCCTCAGCATCGTTTACCCGTCCGATGATCCACGACTGCCCGAAGAGCTGAGGAAACTGCGTCGTCACTTGGGCCATCGAGTCGCTCTGCTGGTCGGGGGAAGATCAGCACTCGCTTACGCCGCAGTTGTTAAAGAAGTGGGAGCAAAGCATCTGAAGACTCTAAGCGAACTGCGAGCGGAGTTGAGGAGCTTGAGATGGATCTGAGCGTGGTCGTTGTCAATTGGAACAGCGGGAATCACTTGGCCCGTCTGCTGGCCTCGCTTGCTCCCTTAAGCAATGAGCTGAAGGAAATTTGGGTCGTGGACAATGGTTCGACTGACTCCAGCCTGGAGGATATTCGACACTATCCAGGAGTTCAGGTCCTTGCCCTTGGGGAAAATCGGGGTTTTGCAGGTGGAGCAAATGAAGGCCTCTCTCGAACCTGCTCCAATTTTATTCTGCTCTTGAATCCGGATGTCGAGGTGCTCCCGGACAGCCTCCGGCAGCTCTATCGCGAGATGGAGAAACGCCCTCGTGCCGCCATCATTTGTGGTTCCCTCAGGGACGAAACCGGCCGGCCACAGCACCTCTTTCAGCTTCGGCTTTTTCCCACCTGGAAGAGTGTCTTATCCGATGCGCTCTTTATCGACGAGCTGACGCGGTGGCTTCGTGGTGGATTGGAGAAGCCCTGCTCCAGTGTGGAGGCACACAGCGATGTGCTTTCTACCGCCGGCCATCGACTATTGAAGGCCGAACAGCCGGCAGCCGCCTTCTGGTTAATGCGTAAGAGAGCGTGGGAGGAATTGGAAGGATTCGACCCAAGATTTTATCCAGCCTGGTTTGAGGATGTAGATTTTTGTAAGCGACTGCGGGCCACTGCTTGGCAGATCTTCTATTTCCCCAATCTGCCGGTGATCCACCGGGGTGGTTTGGCTTTGGACACACTCAGCTACCCCGTTTTCGTTTCAATTTTTTACACAAACCTGTTGAAGTACTTGAAGAAGCACTATCCCTATTCCTATCCACTGTTATGGTTTCCCGTCCAATGTGGAATGTGGATCCGGAGGCTCTTTATAAGGCGATGATAACAGGGAGCGAAAATCCATTGCTGGTGAGTCTGGTGACACGCAACGAGGAGCCTTTTCTGGCTCGCTGCCTGGAGTCGGTGCAAAGGCAAACGATTAAGGTTCGTGTGAAGATCTTTGACAATGCTTCTCAAGATGCAACAGGTGACATCGCGCGGCGTTTTGGCGTGCAACTCCATCAATCGACGGAAAATCGTGGGTACAGTTTTGGTCATAACCACAATCTGTTGAGCGAGGATTTTGAAGCCGCCCTACTTCTGAACGCGGATGTAATTTTGCAGTCCGATTATCTGGAAGTTCTCCTGGCGGCCCTCAACCAGGTTGACAAAGCGGGAATGGCGGGTGGGAAGCTGTATCGAATGAACGCCGGGGGGCAGAAAGTTTTTCGACGGGGTTCTCCCATTCTGGACAGCACCGGTATCTTTTTTACACTTTCGCAAAGACACTTGGACCGGGGAAGTGAGGAAGTAGACGGTGGACAATACGACCGCCGTCAGCTCGTTTTCGGCATCACGGGGGCGGCCTTGCTGTGCAGAAGAGCTATGCTCGAAGATCTCCGCATTGAGGACGAGTATCTGGACGAAGATTTTTTTGCCTATCGTGAAGATGCCGACCTCGCCTGGAGGGCTCAATTGCGAGGATGGAAGGCCATCTATGAACCCCGAGCTGTGGCCCTTCACTGCCGTCACGTTTTGCCCTCACGCCGGCGCCAACTCTCCCGGCTGGTGAACTATCATTCTGTGAAGAACCGCTATCTAATGCGCATGAAGAACCTGGATTCGGCGGTCCGAAGGAGGTGCTTTCCCCATATGTGGATTCGGGATCTGGGGATTTTTCTCTACGTTCTTTTCTTCGAGTGGAACTCACTTCCAGCTTATCGAGAGGTCTGGCGACTTCGGGGCAAGTTCCGAAACAAGAGAGAACACGTGCAGGGGAGGCGCTGTGTCGACCCTGATGCAATCGCGCCTTGGTTCTCCTTCAACCCAAAGGCTGAGGATCTGTAAATTCTTGTGGCTGGGGGTGGCCTATGAGGGCCAGGTTCGGATCGGCCGTGAGATCCCAGGGGTCGGCAGCCCCTGAACGGATTCGAGCAGCAGCGGCAGCGGCTATCATGGTGGCATTGTCCGTGGTCAGCTCGGGTCGCGGATAATAGACGGGGAGTCCCCGCTCTTTGAAAAAGTCCGTGCTCCGCCGGCGAAGTTCGCTGTTGCAGGAGACTCCTCCGCTGATCTGAATCGAACCAACCTCACGCCCCTTGCGTGCCCGCTCTAAACGATTCAAAAGCTGATCCACAATCGAGCTTTGATAGCTTGCCAAGAGATCCAGAATGGGCTGGGGCACTTCTCGGGGAGCCTTCGAGGTGTGCGGCTCGAGAGGGGAAATGTGGTGTTCGTGAAGATGTCGTAGCGCCGCCGTCTTGATTCCACTGAAGCTAAAGTCCAGGCTGTGATCACTTATCTTCGGAATGGCAAAGGGAACGCTGTGAGGATCTCCGTCAGGAGCCAATCGGTCGATCACAGGTCCACCCGGATACCCGAGCCCTAAGTGTTTGGCGAGCTTATCCAGGGCTTCCCCGGCAGCATCATCTCGAGTCTTTGAAATATCCTCGTACTCAGTGACTTTCTTGAGGTAAAACAGGCTGGTGTGGCCGCCGGAGACCACCAGAGAAAGAGCCGGCAATTCCGCATTGGGATGATCGAGAAAGATTGAACAGATGTGTCCCTCTAGATGGTTGACTCCCACAAAAGGGATCTTCAATGCATAGGCCAATCCCTTTGCGTAAGCCATTCCCACTAATAGGGCACCGACCAGGCCCGGGCCCCGCGTGACTGCTATGGCCCCGATCTCTTTCCAGCTGACGCCGGCTTCCTTTAGACATCGCTCGATCACAAAACAAATGTTGTCCACATGCTC
Organism: Acidobacteria bacterium AH-259-L09; assembly: GCA_027717875.1. The sequence goes on from JALLOL010000019.1 coordinate 12,741, forward strand.
CCGGCTGGCGAGCTCAGGAACGACACCTCCGAAGTCGGTGTGTACTGGGATTTGTGAGGCCACCACACTGGAGAGGACAGTTTTGCCGTCCTCTAGAAGAGCTGCAGCTGTTTCATCGCAGCTTGTCTCGATGCCCAGAACAATCATTTCTCGAACAACGCCTGAATCGACTTGTCGTATGGGGCTCGGGCAATCCCCTTTTCCGTAATGATGGCAGAGACGAGCCGATTCGGGGTGACATCGAAGGCGGGATTGGCCACAGTGACGCTGGAAGGAGCCAAAACTTGCCCTTTAATTTCAGTCACTTCCTTGGAATCGCGCTGCTCGATGGGAATCTGCTCACCGGTCGGAGTATCAAGATCAAGGGTCGAGAGAGGTGCCGCAACATAGAAGGGGATCCCGTGTTCCTTAGCTAAAACAGCCACCGAATAAGTTCCAATTTTGTTGGCCACGTCGCCGTTTCGCGCGATGCGATCGGCCCCCACGATCACAGCCTGGACCTGGCCCGATTTCATAAAGTGTCCTGCCATGTTATCCGTGATCAGTGTACAAGGGATATTTTCCTTCATCATCTCCCAAGCGGTCAGCCGCGAACCTTGAAGAAAGGGGCGCGTCTCGTCGGCGAAAACCTGAATGTCTTTCCCACTCTCCACGGCCGCCCGTATAACACCCAAGGCTGTCCCGTAGCCGGCGGTTGCCAAGGCACCGGCATTGCAATGAGTGAGAACATTTGTCTTCTCGGAAAAAAGCTGCTTGCCATATTCTCCGATCTTCCGGTTAATCTCGATGTCCTCCCGGTGAACCGCGATGGCTTCTTCCTTTAGAGCAGCCTGGATCTCCTGTAGAGGACTTTCCTTGTGACGCTCCCAGACGTCTTTCATCCGCTCAATTGCCCAAAAAAGGTTGCGGGCGGTCGGGCGCGTATCGTGGACGGTCTGACAGATCCTGGCAAAGTTTTCCTGCAGATTTTCTTCGGAGGTCAGGTTGTTCACGCCAAGGGCCACCCCCATAGCCGCCGCAACTCCAATGGCGGGAGCTCCTCGAATCACCATCGTCTTAATCGCTTCAGCCACTTCTTCCACCGTCTGATACGTGTTGTAAACTTCTTCGGTGGGAAGCAGCCGCTGGTCGATCATGACCACACCCTGATCAGTCCATTCGATGGTTCGAATCATGATTCCACCTTATAATAGATGCTGAGGGGGTGACAACCTGCTAAAATCCCCGAAATGACTGATTTTCGCAAACTTTTCCCTTACATCCGGCCGAATCTCCATCTGTTGATATTTGCTTTATTCCTTCTGGTGCTCAGTGGTGCCTTGGAGACGCTCGTCATCATGCTGCTAGGGCCCATCTTTGATCAATTGTCCACTACGGCGGGGGTGGGAGCCACCGGCAACGGCAAGTTCGCTTTTCTTCAGCATTATCTTGGCTTGGATCAAAACAGTTTGGGAAAAATTGCTTTCTTTCTGGTTGCCTTTTCGTTCTCAAAGGGAGTCTTCCTTTACCTTGCGGAATACTCGATGAGTTACAGTGGTCAGCAAGTGGTGGCCGCTTTGAGGAAGCAGCTTTACAGGCATTTGTTGGACCACTCTTTGTCCTTCTACGTAGAGAATCCCACAGGAAAATTGATGGCTCGTGTTATCACCGATACCGAGCGACTTCAAGAGACAGTCAGTAAAACCCTCACGGACTTTATGCGTCAAGTGCTGCTGCTCGTATTCTTCTTGGGCCTGGTCTTCTACACCGAGTGGAAGCTGGCCTTATTATCTTTCCTGATTGCCCCGGTGGTTCTCTCGGTAACAGTCAAGCTGGGCCGAAACATGCGAACAGTGAGTTGGCGAAGCCAGGAGAATCTCTCGGAAATCTCTCATGTTCTTCAGGAGAGCATTACCGGTCAACGAATCGTCAAGGCCTTTGGAATGGAAGAGTATGAAAGGAAGCGATTCGACCACTCTACCGATCGATTGGTTGGCGTCAACCTCCGAGCGACGCGCATCAGTGCGCTCACTTCGCCCTTAGTGGAATTTATCGGCTATATCTCTTTTGTCCCGTTTCTCTTGTACGCTAACTATCAAATCAATCGAGGGTTTACAATTGGCGCTTTTGTGGTGTTTGTAGCCGCCCTTTTTCGCCTGTATGATCCGGTGCGCAAGCTGTCCCGAATGCACCTGTACTTTCAGCAGGCTTTTGCTTCTTCCAACCGAATCTTTGAACTGCTGGAAACTGATGTCGAAATCAAAGACCCACCGGAGGCGAAAGATTTGTCACCGATTCGGACCGAGATTGCCCTTGAGAAGGTCTCCTTCTCTTATGACAGCTATTCCTCAAATCCGGCTCTGCACGATGTTGATCTCCGCATCAAGAAAGGGGAGATTGTGGCTCTGGTTGGAAGTAGTGGGGCCGGGAAAAGCAGTTTGGCCAGCCTGATCCCTCGCTTTTATGATGTGACTTCCGGCCGTATCACCATCGATGGAACCGACATCCGTGAAGTGAGCTTACGTTCTGTGCGCGGCCAGATCGCCATCGTCACACAGGACACTTTTTTATTCAACGACACAATCAAAGACAATATCGCTTACGGCAGAGAGGACTGCACCATGGAGGAGATCGTTGAAGCGGCCCGCGCGGCCTTCATCCATGGTTTTATTCAAAGTCTTGCTCAAGGATATGAAACGTTCATTGGAGAGCGTGGCCAGCGACTCTCCGGAGGGCAGCGCCAGCGGATTGCCATTGCCCGAGCGATTTTGAAGAATGCCCCAATCTTGATACTAGATGAGGCGACCTCAGCGTTGGACAGCGAGTCAGAGCGTTTGATTCAAGAGGCCCTCTACAGTCTCATGCGGCATTGTACGACCCTGGTTATTGCTCATCGCCTGTCAACGGTCCGAGTGGCTGACCGAATCGTTGTCTTGAAAGAGGGCCGGATCGTCGAGATTGGAGATCACCACAGTTTATTGAATCGTTCCGGAGTGTATCGGAAACTGTACGATCTTCAATTCTCCGACGCAGGGTTTGTACCATCGCAGGAAATGGGAACACGATAATCATGCGCAGTATGACAGGATTTGGACAAGCCGCCAGGTCAATTGAAGAGATGGATGTCGTTGTTGAGATCAAGACGGTGAACGGTCGCTACCTCGATCTCAATGCGCGTCTTCCCAAAGAGCTGACTTTTTTTGAGTCGGATCTGCGCAAAGAGGTGCGATCCCATCTGGGTCGGGGGCGGGTGGATATCTACATTAATCTCATCCTTAAATCCACCGACCAGTACGACTTTAATGAGGCTGTTGTGCAAAACTATCTTTCGGTTGCTGAGAGGGTCCGCACCTTAGGCGTACAGGGCGTTCTCGATGTCGCGACTCTCTTGCCACTTCCAGGAGTCGTTGCAGCCCGTCCGCTGGACGTTTCTTCCCAGAGAATTTTGCAAACAATTCTGGAGGCGGTTCGGGAAGCTTTAGAAAAAGTCGTTGGCGCTCGATGCAGCGAAGGAGAGGCACTGAAGAAAGATATAGAGAATCGAATTCAAAAGGTTTCCCAGCTGACTGATCGAATTGCTGAGCAGGCACAACAAATTCCCGATCACTATCGACGCAAGCTGATGTGCCGCATCCAAGAGCTTACCCAAGAACAGGTAATTGACGAAAACCGGTTGGCTAAAGAGATCCTATATTATGCGGAGCGTTCCGATATTTCAGAGGAAATCACACGTTTGCGCAGTCACATCACCCACTTCCAAGAAGAGTTGAGCGCCTGGGAGGGTGAAGTAATAGGGAGACGCTTAGACTTCATTTGTCAGGAGATGAGCCGAGAGATGAACACCATTCTTTCCAAATCCCCGCTGGCTGCCATCCTGGAGCCGGCGGTCGACGGGAAGACGGAAATGGAAAAGATCCGAGAACAAGTTCAAAATGTCGAATAGAGCAAACATTATTGTCATCAGTGCTCCCTCAGGCTCCGGCAAAACTAGTTTGACCAATCGGGTGTTAAAAGAAGTCTCCGGTCTGGAATTCTCCGTGAGCCACACGACCCGCAAGCCTCGTCGCGGAGAACGTGATGGGGCCGAATATTCCTTTGTCTCCGAGAAGGAGTTTCAAGAGATGGTCCGGCGAGACTCCTTCCTGGAGTATGCTCATGTCCATGGAAATCTCTATGGAACGAGCCGGGCTTTCGTTGATGCCCAGTTGGCAGCTGGTAACGATGTAATCCTGGAAATTGACGTTCAGGGAGCCATGAAGATTAAAGAGAAAAACCCGCAAGCTGTGTTGATTTTCGTGCTTCCACCCTCTCTGGAGGTGCTGGAGGCGCGCTTGAAGGGTCGGGGCTCGGACGATGAGAGCGTCATTGACAGAAGACTGCAAATTGCAAAAGAGGAGCTCAAGTATTACAGGAACTATCAATACGTTATCATTAATAGAGAAATCGAAGAATCATTGGGTAAGTTGAAATCAATTATCATAGCTGCTCGCTGTGGCTTGAGGAGACAAACGGAACAAGCAGAGGAGATTATCAAAACTTTTAAGGGGAGCTGAATGATCATCAAAATTCCTAAAGAGTTCGATAGTAAGTTCAGATTTATCTTGGTGGCCGCAGAGCGTGCCAAGCAGATTCAAAATGGAGCACCTCCCAAGATAGATGTCAAAGGAAAACCGTCTTATATCAGCATCCAGGAGGTCGAGCAGGGTCTCGTTTCTTATGAGATTCTGGAGGAAGAGGAAGAAGAGGAGTGAGAATTATTCTGGGTGTAAGCGGGTGCATCGGAGCCTACAAGGCACCCATCATTCTCCGGCTTTTGCAGCGAGAAGGCTTTGAAATTCTGCCGGTCATGACCCGACACGCCGAGCAGTTTGTTACCCCGCTCACTTTGGAGAAG
>JALLOL010000190.1 GCA_027717875.1 Acidobacteria bacterium AH-259-L09
GATTAAATTTCATTTGTGTTCTCCTTTATTTTGTTTAACTAAGATTTTCAGCTCAACAATCTCAGCTCCAGTTTGTCATTTCACCTTATAAGACGATTGAGGGTCTGCAATTCTTCGGCCAAAGTTCATGAAAAGCGGCCTACTCTCGAATCAATATCCTGCTGCTAGCGCAGGTGTGATTCATTCAGTCATTGGATGGGTGCGAACTTCTGGATCCGATTGTTGCCAAAATCTACAACATAAACGTTGCCTTCTTCATCGAACGTCATATCTGTCGGTCGCTCAAACTGACCAGGACCGGTACCCTGGGAACCAAAGGCCACCAAGAACTCTCCCTCGGGCGTGAACTTCTGAATGCGATGGTTGTAAAAGTCTGCCACAAATATGTTTCCGTCCGGGCTGACGGCAACCGCCGTGGCCACGCTGAACCAGCCGTGGGCGCTGCCAGGGATATTTATGGCCAACGGACCACCCCATTTGCGCAGGAAGGTCCCATCTGAGCTGAAAACCTGGATCCGGTCGTTGTAGGCATCCGCCACCACCACATCTCCATTGGGAAGAAGAGCCACATCAGTGGGGTAGTTGAAGAACTCTGCCCGGAAGCCTTTTTCACCTGTCGTCCCATATTGCCGGATGAATTCCCCATTTGGACCCAGGAATTGGACGCGGTAGTTGTAAAAATCCGCCACGTACAGGCGCCCGTCCGCATTCACAGCGACCCCACCCGGGGCATCGAATTGCCCCGGACCGGAGCCGGAGGAACCGACAATTCCCAAGGACTCTCCTTCAAAACTGAAGATTTGGATGCGGTCATTTAGATATTCGGCCACATAGAACTTCTTACCTTCAATGTCCAGGTGCATCGGTCGACTCAGCTCACCAGGGCCGTCGCCTTCTTTTCCGAACTGCCCAAGAAACTCCCCACTCCTGTCAAATACCTGAATCCGGTTATTGCCGGCGTCGCTCACGAAAACTTTGCCCCCGGCAACAGCGATCCCGATCGGATCCTGGAACTCGCCCGGACCATCTCCGGGCACACCCCAGGCTCGGACAAATTGGTAGCCGGGCTCCTGCGCAGCTGCAAACCAAAACCACCAGGCGACTAACCCGATAGCTGCAATCAAAACTACGGCACTAACCAGATAGACCGATTTGTATCTCATCGCTCAACACATCTCCAATGTCACTAACGTCCGGCTGAACCAGGGTTCACCTTGTCTTTGAATTGCTGGATGTCTACTCCTGTCAGGAGCTGGCAGAACTGGCAACCTGCGCTCCCCCCCTTAGCTCAAAAGGGCAGTCTCCAAAACCACAGCAAGGCCACCAGGAAGGTGTTGACAACGAGGATGACTCGAGCGTTACGATGACCTTGCTTGCGCACCCAGACCCGCCAGTGAGCGTAAGCAAGAAAAACCACGGAGGTTATAAACAGGGCTAGCGCCAGCTCTCCGACGACCACCCGGGCCGCCGCGGCACTGCCCACCGAAATAAACGAGAGCAATACCGGCAGGAGTCATCACCAGGGCAAAGACAATATGAGGCTAACCCAACTTGACCGTTTCATAGTTAATATTTCCTCTCCTTATCTTGTTTCAAAGGATCATCCAACCGTAGTACGGGAAGGTAGATAGCACGAGCACCATGATGGCAGCAATCCATATTGCAACGCGCTGCTGGCGCCGGTTCTCGGGCATCGAACAACTGTGTGCTGGGGCACATTCCACCTTCCTAGGTCTGTAAGCCAGGTAAAAGCTGATCCCCAGCAGAAGGACGGTCGACCCCAGGAAGTAGGGGCGCAGCGGCGCCAGCTTCACCCCCAGGGCCGCCGAACCGAACCCGAGGAACCCCACGGCTACCGGCAAAATGCAACACACCGAGGCACCAACGCGCCTATGACGACACCTACCGGAGCCCAGTGAGATTTTCCTTTCAATTTACCTGTCTGAATGTTTTCATTTTTGTTGGTGCAGCAGGAGCTGCTCGCAAGAGCGTTTTTCATCCTTACCTCCTTATTGGTCCCCATCCCTTGGTGTAGGATCTAGAGGACCAAACGTATGCCAGCTGGAATTGTCACGAGATCTCATATCTCTCGAGCCAAAGTGTTAGTGGATGGCCATGATGGCCCTCTGGCACAATCTCTTTTAGCCTACCTGTCAAAGTTACCTTGCACTGCGTGCCTTTCTCAGCAAGAAGTTCCTGGAGCCTTCCTATTAGCTCAGCATTGTCGAGCACGAATCGAACCTGACCTTGCGCAACCAATAGTGCAGGCTCTCCATTCCAATCGACCACCTGACCGGTTGCTTCCACCCGGATGATCCGTGGAGTGAAGCCAGCCTTTCTCACGGCCGGTTCGACCTCCTGAAGATCTACCAGCCCTTCTTGCCTTGCCTCAAGCTCTGCTTTGCCTTGGTCAACAAAGATCTTTACTTCCCGGACGCCCTCAATTTTGCTCAGTCTTTTTTCTAAGCCATAGGCACAGAAGGGACAGGTGAGCCCATCGACTTCAATGGTCACTTTTTTGACTTGGGCAGCGCCAAAAGGCGCGGCCAAGATCATAAGAACTAAAGCAAGAAAAATCTTTCTCATATCTTCCTCCTTCTCAATTAATTAGATTCTCTCGATGACATACCATACAGCGCTATTCTCAGTTCAGCGTATGAGCCAACGACCTCCCACCGTGAATCCCGGCTGGAACTTCAACTGCGTCCCATTCAGGTTCTGCCCAACGGGCAACTTGAGGGACGCCTCCACAAGGAAATTTCCCGGGATGAGTTGGATACCAGGGGAGAGGTAAATCACGTGCCCCCCCGAATCTGCCACAGGAAGACCATCAGCGCGGCTTCCGGCTGAGTACTCCCCGTTTAGCTCCAAATACGCGTTGAGGTGATTTCTAGCCGGGTACAGATCGTAGACAACCGGCAGCAATCGGTATCCGATAGAGAGGTTGTATTGCAAAGAATCACCAAAAGCGAATGTGTTGGCTTCGGTCTTAAAGTTATAAGTTACATCTGCGTTGAATCCTACGCGCCGCCGCACGTGCGTGAAAGCAGCTCCCAGAGAATAATCAACTGACCCTGATCCCAACTGCAGTGGTGGTGGCAGGCGTTGTCCCTGCTCATCTATTTCATCATCTTTTCCGGTGGGGAACTTCACTCTGCTCTTTATTGCAATTCGCGTTGTCCAGTCTTTGGCGTCTCTCTGTAAGGCCAGGTACTTCGCAGCTATGAAAAAGTCCCCCAGTCCCCTGCTTGACAGCGTGCGCTCCTTACCATCCTGGGTCAGACGCATCTCTTTATGCAGGACAGGCACACCCGCAGCCATCACTAACTTGTTGGGCACAACCTCGTAGGGAAACACGATCGGTATCCCAAAAATGGACACATCCCTGTCCAACGGGTCCGGGCTGCTCTCTCCGGCGCTGAGAAGGTCCGAGCGATTGATCGTAAACAAAAAGCTGCGCACGGCGGCTCCTTGCAGGCCATTCACAAAGGCGGTGTCGGTGTTAATGGGTGGACCCTGAGCCCAGATTAACTGAGACGAACCGAAAGACCCTACGGAGAAAAACACCAGCGCAATGTATTTGTTCATGTCGTTTTTATTTCCCTTTGTTGTGTCACATCTTCTCTCACACCCTTAAGACGAACGCGACTAGGAAAAACTTCGCAGAAAATTAAACAATCAGAAAAAGTCGGCGGGCTCGGCCAGAGACCGTCTTTCGTGCACAGGCAAAAGATGGCAAAGTGTAGGGGGCTGCAATCCTGGAAGGAAATTTGTAAAAATACAGAAGTTTTCGGTCTGTTGAATCGTCTTACTCTTTAGAAGGCAGAAAAATACGTGGACCTTCAGGTCGGTGAGGCCATCGAGCGATGCCGCAAGGGAGATATTGATGCGCTTGAGCCCATATATCGTCAATACAGAGACCTCGTTTTCAGAATTTGCTATCGAATGGCTGGGAATTCGGCCCAAGCCGCAGATTGGACTCAGGAGATCTTTATTCGCGTCTTTGAAAAGATACGTTCTTACAGGGGCAATGCCAAGTTTTCAACGTGGCTCTACAGGGTGGCTACAAATTACTGCCTGGACCAGCTCAAAACTACTCGAGAAACGGTCTCGCTGGAGTCCCTTGCAGAGCGGGCAGCTAATGACGATCCTGGAGAACGGCTATTGAGTGAGGAAAGGCATTCAGCCGTGTGGAACGCATTGCGAAGCTTAAATCCAAAACTGAGGGGCGTCCTGGTTTTGAAAGATCTGGAGGAGCTCAGCTATGCAGAGATCAGTCGGATTCTGGAGATTCCAGAAGGGACCGTGGCTTCGCGGCTCAATCAGGCTCGAAAGGAGCTGGCGGATAAGTTGAAAAACTATTCCGCCATGAAATGAGATGAATCAAAACTGTCAATCGATTAGAGTGGATCTTTCCGCCTATTTGGACAGCGAACTGAGTGCAGAGAATGGCAGACAGATCGCAGAACATTTGCGTCTGTGCCCGGACTGCACGAAGGAGCTGTCAACTCTGGAAAGTGCCAGAAACTCTCTGTCTGAGATCAAGGCAGTTCCGGAAGTCCTCGATCAATGGAATCTGATCCGCTCTCGGCTGCGGCAGAGCAGTCAAGCATCTGCCCCGTTTTTTTCTTTCGTTTTCCCGCGCTGGATACCGGTGGCCGCTTCTCTATTCTTGATCATTTTGGGCGCGCTCTTTTGGCCATTCTCCGCTAACCCAATCACGGACGTTGAGCCTTATTTTGGTTTGTACCTTCTCGCAGCACAAGCTAGCGATGTGCTTTCTTCACAAATCTCACCCCAAGAGATTCAGGCATTGAACCTGGACTTTCCGGTTTATGCCGTATCAGCTGTGAATTCTTGGACCCGAAAAGGAATCTATTTTCACAAGCTCCATGGTCAGCCTGTGATTCAGATCTTTTATACCAATGCGGCCGGAGAGACTTACTGTGTCTTTGAGCAATCGAAGACGCACTCTCTCGATTTTGGCAATCGAGAGACGCGGCAGGAGTTCATTCAAAATCAGATTTGCACCAAGCTTGCCAGTC
>JALLOL010000191.1 GCA_027717875.1 Acidobacteria bacterium AH-259-L09
TAGAATCAACATAAATTGCTACTTTCTCGTAGCCGGTTTCAAGTTTATCGTCGTCACAAGGTTCATATCCAAGGGTTTTGAAGGCTAAGATAAAAGAATCGAGTGTTTCTTCGCGGGAGGTACTCTCAGGCCAATAAGCAAATGGTGGATCGATCGGCCACCATTTTCGGTAGGTTTCCCCGGCGGCCCAAGCAACACAGTTATATTCTGCCCAGACTTCACTAATTATATTGTACGGAGCATCTGCGAGATTATTGAAAAGCGATTCAAGTGTATCTGACAAATCCTATAAGAGACCTCTTTTCCTACCCCAGGTCAGCCAAGCTTCTGCCATCTTTAGAACGTTTCCAGCATCTTCTGGCTGCACCGGATTTTCTCTAGTGATAACACTGAGCGCCCAAAACCAGTACTCGGGTTTCTGTTCTAATTCACGTAGTAATATCGGAATAACATCTGGTCCTAACCCAATGATGCTTTGATAACTGGGAGACATAATAAGTTTAGTGATAGACGACAAGTGTGCGGTCTCATTCCGCCATTTCTTGGAAAGAGCTTCGAATGTACGCTCTAAATCAGAGCCACGCCTCGATCGTCGCTTCGCCTCATGTTCGGCGATTCGATTAGCGAGAGTAGCCCACATATTCGGCAGAAAGCCAGTCGGGATTGTCTCTGTCTCCCACCTCATCACCGTCGTAGTTCGCATTAGCGATTGATGCTTATGAAGGAGTTCGCCTTGACGTTTCTACAGAGCCGTTGTGGAGCTTTGGCGCCTAGGAGTGACACCTGAAGAAGGTCCGCAAAAAAATAGTACTCAAAGGAAATCCAGCGTATAGGCGGGGAGAGCAGCTGGGTGCTGTGCCCCATAGTCGGCCAAGGCTTGGGTGAGGATGGAAAAACGGTTGGCCGGAAGCGTATAGGGCACGATCAGAACGCCAAAATGGGGGCGCTCCTCTGTGAAAAACTGAACCGTGAGACGAATGAAATCATCCCGGTTCCGGGTGACCAGGCAGCGTCCCTCGGAAGCAGCCCGCTCCAACTGTTCCCAATCAGAAAACCCGCGGCCACCGACGTCGTGGGCGCTGACAGCATCATAACCGCGATGCCGCAGCAGCTCAGCCACCCTCGGGCTCAGGTCTTCGTCCAGGTAAAATTTCACGAAGATCTCATCGCCAAGGACGGATGCTGGGACTCCAGTCGCTCTTTGGTCCAGCGCTCATTCGAAGCAATTTGACGTTGAATCTCCTGCGGGTAAAGCGTGAAATATCCAAGAGCGGTTCGCAACTGAGCTTCAGAAAGCCAGTGGAAAGCTTCCTGAAGCCGCGAGAATTCCTGGTTGAGGCTTTGATAGGCCGCGACAATCTCCCAGACATCAAGACCGCTGCCGGCAACACGGGCACGACGGCCCGTTGGACCGTCGGCGAAAACAATGCCTGGACAGCGCCTCATCTTGACCGCTTCCGCCAACAGACGGTTGGCTACACTCGAGAAATTCTGGCCCAAAGTTTCGGCCAACTCCTCGACCTCTTTGACAATCTCCTCCGGAATACGCAGACTTTTTTGAACGCTTTTCATGTATGACAATAGAGTACACTGTGAGACAACAGGCGTCAAGTAGGCCCGGCGGCCCTTCGGTTTGGGGCAATCTCCTGGCCCTCGGAATTTGACGGCGATTCGACGCTGCCTCTTGCCCTCACCGTTCTGCCCAACTGGAGCCATCCGCGTTGGTGCCCTGGACGAACATGCTCTTGACCCACCCCAATCGTTCCTCTGGTAGCCTGTGTGGGCTTTTTCAAACCAGACAGACGAAGCAGAGGAGGAAAGGTGATTGGGATGGATCAGTACGAGCTTATCAGAACGGCGCAGCGAGTGTACGGAAAAAGTATTCGACAGATTGCTCGGGAAACGGGGCACCACCGGGAGACAATCCGCAAGGCGTTGGCGGGACTGGAACCCCAGTACCGGCGCCGGAAAGAGGTGCGTTTTCCGGTCATGGGGCCGGTGGCGGCGATGGTGGAGAACTGGCTGCGGACCGACCAGGAGCGACCCAAAAAGCAGCGCCACACGGGGCGCCGCGTCTACACCCGGCTGGTGGAAGAGTATGGGTTTGGCGGGGCGGAGTCCACGGTGCGGCGCTGGGTGCGGGAATGCAAGGCCCGCCTGGGTTATGGAGCCCAGCAGGCGGTTTTGCCGCTGGATCCGGAAGCGGCCCGGGAAGCGGAGGTGGATTGGGGGACGGCTTGGGTCAAGATGCAAGGAGCACTGCGGCGGGTCAAGCTCTTTTGCATGCGCTCGCGTTTTTCGGGCAAGTCCTTTGTACGGGCCTACCCCTGGGAACGGCAGGAGATGTTCACGTGCATGCCTTTGCTTACTACGGCGGGGTGTTTCCCGTCCAAGTCATGGACAATCTCTCGCTGGCGGTGCGGCGCATCTTGCGGGGGAAGAAGCGAATCGAGCAGGAGCGTTTTGTGGCGTTTCGCAGCTACTACACCTTTCAGGTGCGTTTTTGCACTCCGGGTGAAGGCCGGGAAAAGGAGAAGGCTTCATACTACACCTCGTTGTTTCGTTTCGATACACACCGGGCAAAACGTCGCCGATCCTTAAGACGCTTGCCTGGCCTCGCCTGTGGGAGCGGACCGGTTAAAGGTGCCAGCAGTATTTCATCCTTGTCGTTAACTCGACAGCCTTCTAACACGCCCTCGATCGCAAAACGCTTGGCGGTCTGGTAGTGAATGCCGAGCCGGGCTGCCGCCTCCGCCGGAGTCAGCCAGCCCTGTTTTCGAAGAGAGTCGCGAAGACTGTCAATGCCATACTGCCGGCGGATGGCCTTGACTGTCAATCGGGTGAACTTGTTACCTCGACCCGAGCGCAGCCACCGGGCATTTAACGTCCGGGCAATCTCAGCGTCTGTTTGTAGGGTCGCCAGAGAGCGGACCTGCTCGACGATGTCCGGCGGCGTCCGATAAAGCTCAGGAGCCGCGAGCGGTCTGGGTCGCTCCAGCTCGGTCGTGGCACCGCCCTTCCAGCGAATCGCTATGCGAATGGTCGACTGCTCTCGCACCAGGGTCACATCTTCAATCAGGAGACGAAGCATGCGCTTGCGATCGCGAGCGGACGTGCGGGGGTCGTGCCAGACTCGGGGGAGATCGGAGACCAGTGCCCTAATCTCTTCACGGGCTTCCGGATTTAACTCGCATCCCTGACCCTTCTGATGGTTGGTGTACTCCTCTTCCAGACGTGCTAATTCGGCGAGCTTGTCGTTCCACTGCCTTTCCAAAGCATCGGCCACCAGCCGGTTCTCGGGCCGGACCAGGAGGTACTGGTGCTGGGCCAGTTCTGCGTCCTGGCGGGCTCGTTCAATCTGGGCGCGATGCAGTCGATCCAGTTCGGCTTTGCGTGCGCGAAGTTCTTCAAAGACTTCCAGGGCGACCTCCAAGGCAGCCGGCGTGACGGCCTGTAGCACCACCTCGGCCACGGCTTCATCCAGACCGGTCCCGGCGATGCGTTGACAGATCGGCCGCGCGGTTTGAATGCCCTGGCGCTGACAAACATAGTCGGGGATGGGGTGCCCTTTGCGCGTCGTGTATCGGACAGTCATACGACGCCCGCAAATGCCGCAAAGGGCCAGCCCCTGTAACAAGGCCGCTCCCTCGCGAGGCGGACTCTTTTTTCGATCCGGACCGTACCCATTGGCATTTTCAAGCAGTTTCCGCTGATTGCTCTCGTACTGTTGCCAAGGAAGATACTCCGGATGCACATGGGGAATAAAGATCTTCCACTCCTCGCGAGGGAGCTTTCGATAATGCACGTGACCATCCAGTCCGACTTTGCGTTGGCGGGTTCGTCCGCAGACGTAGGTTCCCGTGTAGCGAGGATTGTGCAAGATATTCAAGACGCGGTAATGCTGCAGCTCAATCCAGACCAGTTCTCCCTTTCGGACTCCATGGGAGAGCCGGCGCGGCCAGAGGATGCCTTCCCGATGAAAGTGGCGCACCACCTGCTCGGCCGAACCAGTGCGGTGGAAGGTTTCAAACAGCAGCCGGACCGCTGCCTGCACTTGCTCGTCTGGATCCAACACCATTCGGCCGGAGCCGTCGTGAACATACCCGATGGGGGCTCGGATCCAAAGCTCACCTCGCCGCGCCTTGTTGAGCTGTCCGCCTACCAGGCGGGCTCTCAAGATATGGAGTTCGGCTTCGCTCATCGTCCCTTTCATGCCCAGCAGCAGCCGGTCGTTAAAATAGGCCGGATCGTACAGCCCGTCCTCATCGAGAATGAGCGTGTCCTTCTCCTCTTGGGACGGTTTTTTTTGGCGGCGCGCCAGCGCGCGATGAATCGATCGCGGGTGGACCTTCACCCCAAAGCGCCTTTCAATCGCTTCGCTGAGCATCTGACCCTCGGGAGCCGTCTCCCTCCACTCTTGGACAAAATCTAAAATCTCCTCCGTGCACTTGTGGGCTCGTTTGGGCCCGCGACGACGCGGGAGTAAGGCCGGCAGCCCTCCCTGCTCAAAGGCGCTCTCGGCTAGGTAGAAGGCTTGACGGCTCACTCCGAAAGAGGCGGAGACTTCACTGACCGGACGGCCCTCGAGCCGGCGGCGGCGCAACATCTCGTATTTGACCTGGACCCCATCGTGCGGGTCGAAAAACTCGCCCGTACGAAACGCTTCGTCTTGGATCGACTCCGGATGGCGATGCAAGGCGCCGTGCTCGCGTAAGCTCTGCATCTTTGCTGCCTGCGGAGGGGACGATTTTCGAGCCATTTGTGTAAACATAATTATGTACATACCATCCCACTCTGACAAGTTCTTTTTGCCTGTACAGAGCCGCAACCACCCGGTATAGCTTGGAAATTCTCTTCTCCGGCCTGAGGACTCAGAGAAGTAGTTCCGAATGCCGGGATGAAAATAAGTTGACATTTGCACATAATTTACTTGACAATCTGTCCAGGCGGTCCGACAGGCGCAGAGACTCAAGGAAAGGGGGATTCCCCTTACGGGGTGGTCCAGGACGCCATGCTGTTGGGGGCCTGCCGCAAATA
>JALLOL010000192.1 GCA_027717875.1 Acidobacteria bacterium AH-259-L09
CCAGGACCGAAAGCTCGTGCGACGATCCGGGCGGTAACGAGTCCTCGATTTTTCCGAGCACTCGCAAATGCCAATCACCAGTTAATCGGTCTTTGTGCAGGCGATAGGGCAGGCTTTCCGGCTGAAGCTTCACAAACTCCCGGACGCGGACGTCGGGCCGGCCGTCGATGGGGGCCGTGGTACCGTCCGGGTCGATGATGTGCCGGCTCAAGTTGTAGTAAAAGTATCCTTGATCCTCTTCAAAGAAATGCCACTCATAGAAAATCCGCACGAAATGGATATCACTCTCGCCCGGTCCCAGATAAGTGGAGCGCGGAGGCTCGTTTCTCAGGAGGTTGAAGCCGATGGTGAAATCGACCTGCAGGTTGTTCTCGTCAAGATAATGGCCTCTTTGTTCGTAATTTTTGGCCGGTGCCAAACGGCGAACGGGTCGCAGCCACCCTCGGCCGAAATCTTCCTTGAGGATCGGGCCGCTCTTCCAGCCACTGTCTGAGCCCCCCTCCAGTACCCGGACTTCCCGGTAGGCATCCCATCCTCCCCAGAACCCGCCCTTGTTGAGCCGGTCCAAAATCAGCTTGGGGAGGCGAAAGGGCCGGCCTTGCACTACCGGGACGTCACCAAAGCGCAGTTCTTCTTTGCGCAAAAACTTTAGGGTGCCCGCATAGGTGCTGGACTGCCCCCGCCCTCCCAGCAGCCGGCCGTCTCGCAAGAATTTGAAGCCGAATTGAACCTGATAGTCCCCCGAAACCAAGGCCGATTCATCCTTGACCAGTTCCAGCAGATTAAAGCTCGCCCGATGCAGGACAGCCTTGTCACCCCCCGTCAAGTCGTCCCAGCTGAAACTGACGCAACCCGGTTCGCTGGAGCCACAGAGGCCGCGCGACGCCGGCGGGGTTTTCAGCAGATCCTCGCCCTGACTGTTGGTCAGTTCGAGCACCTCGACGGTGAAGTCCTCATAGGCCTGACCCAATGCCAGCGGCTTGAACTCGATCGAAAAATAAGGATCCTCAGGTGTCACCACCTCGGTGGAGCCGACCGCGCCGCCCTCCGGATCGTGGCTCACGGGAACATGAAAGACGTAATAGTAGTCCTGGAAGAGCCTGACCCCCAGCTGGGTGTCCAGAGCGTTCTGATACAAAAACACCAGGGCGATGACGATTTTAGCCATGTTCATCCACAAGTTGGCGAAATCGTGGCCACTGGCTCGGTAAAGTAAGGGGTGCATCGAACTCAATTCGTTTTCAGCCAATCTTACCCCCGGCTCTGTCCTATGGCCCTGACCTCTTCCCTGCCGGCAAGGGCCCGGATCCAGGCAAATCCCCCGATGGAAGCCACCATCAACACCAGCAGGAACTTGGAAAGTGTGTCCACCCACCATCGATCGCCCACGAGGATCGGCAAGATAATTGCCAACGCCCCGCACAATAGGCCGCAGGCGGAGACGACTGTGGCGCTCGTATAGAGTTTGGACGCCCTCAAGGCGGCGTCCGGCTCCCGGCGATTTAACGACACCGTCATCCCGGCGAACCAATCTTGCAAGGCAGCAGGAGCGGGACGGTCAAATTCAACCTCGAGGCCGTGGGGTTGCTTCTCAATAACCGTGCACTCGCAGCGAAAGGTCTGGGGCATGAACGGATTGTTCGACCACTCAAGACGAACTGTCTTGAGGTTTGCCGGTGGGTCGGGCCACTGCAGAAACATTCCTTGGGGACCCACGTGAATCAAATCGGGTTCGTAGACAGACTCTCCGCCTTGCCCGCTGCTATAGCCGACCTTGAGAGCCGCCCCGGCCAACCCCAGGGCCGTCAGCTCCAATGGACCATCTGTTGCGCTCATGATCACTCCACCCAGTGTTTGGACCTTCAACCTGTGAAGCTAGTTTCCACTCCCCGCTGGAAGGACGACACCTGGACTGACTTTGGAAACATTGCTGGACCGGGTGATCTTTATCGTGCGGAAATGGCAGAGCACGATGACCAGATCTGGGTGGTGTGGCCGCAACAACGAGAAGAAAACTGGGACCTCTACGCGCGCACCTATTCGTCGGACGGCTGGTCCGGCACCTTTCGATTAACTTCCAGTCTTTATCCCGACTGGAACCATCAAATCGCCAGTGACCACTCCGGTCGCCTCTGGCTGGCTTGGCAGGGAGGTCAAAGCGACGGAGAGAAAGCGAATTCGGAAGTTTTCCTCCGCTTCTTTGAAAATGGAACCTGGTCCAGCCCCCTGAACATCAGCAATCATTCGGCCAACGCCTGGTCCACCGGCTCGGAGATGGCAAATCCCTGCTGTTGCATGAACCGGGCACTTCCGACAACGATATGTTTACTGCTTTCGCCTCCAGGGCGATCCGATGAGGATGCCTGGAGATTCAGAACACCTTCCATTCCCAACCCAGCATGTCGCTGCACCTGCTGTGTCGGATACAACTCGAGGCCTTGCACTTGGGCGGAATCTCGTATGGCGGTTGCCAAGAGATGTTCCGAGTGGGACTCGAGGGAAGCGGCCCAGGCCAAAACGTCCCTCTGATCCAATCCATTGAACGAGAGCACCTCAACCAGCTCCGGACGCCCCCGTGTCAGCGTCCCGGTCTTGTCAAAGGCCAGGCAGTCCACTTCTGCCAGTTTTTCAAGTTGGACGCCGCCTTTGACCACAACCCCCATCCGGGCCAGAAAACTCACCGAGGCCAAAACGGCTGCGGGAGTGGCCAGAACCATGGCGCAGGGACAGGCGACGATCAGGATTGCGACCGATCGCATGACGTCTCCGGTAACGAGATAGCAGAGCACGCCAATACCCAGGACCAGCGGCAGAAAGTAGCGGGCGTAACGGTCGGCCGTGCGCTGAATGGGAGCCTTGTTTTCCTTGGCGTGCTGGACCAGCTGCACGATCCGACTTAAGACCGTCGATTCACCAATCTGACCAGCTTCCACGATCAGACGACTGCTTTCATTGAGAGTTCCGGCATAGACCTTTTCACCGACCAGTCGCTCTCGGGGAATTGATTCGCCAGTAATCGAACTCTCGTCGATGAGAGATTCACCTTCGAGGATCTTTCCATCGATAGGGATTCGCTGGCCGGGATAGATGATCACTTGCTCGCCCGGCTCTATCTCTTCCACATGGACTTTTGTTTCCACTCCGTTGCGCAAAACCTGGGCGTGATGGGGAATACAGGATAAGAGACGTTTCAGGTCGGACCGGAATTTTCGTCCAGTGTATTCTTCCAGTGTTTCACCGACCAGCATGATGTAGACCACTTCTGCGGCCGCCAGATATTCTCCGACGTAAAGAGCGGCCACAGCGGCAACCATCACTGCCTGATCGGCGCTGATTTTGCGAGCGGCAAGATCCCGAAAAGCCTTGCTAAAGGTGCGATACCCGAAGATAAAAGTAAGGGCAATGGCGAGATCCCACTGAAATGGTGACTGAACCCACTGCTGCCAATAGGCCACCAGCAAAAAGGCGCCCAGGACGAGGCCTGCAAATCGCCAACGGAAATCCGAGGTGTCTTCCAAATCTACCACGTGCGCCAGTGGGATAAACATGCTTTGAAGGTAACTCTTCCAGTGTTAGGAGAATGCCCGATGTTATGTTCCGGCTTCTATTTTGTCAAGGAACGCCGGGCTTTACTTCCAGCCAAATCGGGGAAGACCAGGCCATGTGACCATCCTCTTGAATCAGCCGCACATAGTAATAAGTGTTCTCGACCAAGGGCTCCGTAGACAGAAAGCTAAATTCAGCCTCCTGCTCATTGGGCTGAGTGGTATACACGAAGCGGTTGTTGCGGATGACTTCGATAATCTTAATTGGCGCAGTTCCGACCGCGTTCACGCGAATTTTCGGCTGCCCGCTGGCGCGCCCTGTCTGCCCCATCAAAAGCTCACCGTCAGGCAGTTCCAACCGAAAATCGAGAATAATGTTGTCCGAGGCGGCATAAGTCCGTTTGGCCTTGAGAGCCTCAAGCACCGACTGGCGCGAAAGGTCCTCAGCATAGACAGCGGCATAAGACATGTGAGTCGAGCCGTGATCCGAGCTGGCAATAAATCCGAGTTTAGCCCCGTTTGCCAGCGCATCCCAAGCCCAGGAGCCCTCCCTTTTCCCCCAGATCTGCTCAACACGGGGGGGCTGTGGTGCTCCCTCATATTCGTAAGACTGTCGTCGTCCCTGGTAGATTTCCATGACCGGCTCGTAGCGCGGATTGTGGTACCTCCAGTTGATTGCGGGGCCGGTAAGCTGATGAGGAATGACGACCACCCCCAGGAAGGGAGATCGATCTAGATCCGCCCAGAGGTCGGTGGGAACGTTGTTACCCTGCGTTCCTTTCAGGAGCGGGCCTCCCCGCTGAGCAAAAATCAAGTTCTTGTGTCCCCCCGGACTGAGCTTGGATCTCTCGTAGGCATAGAGGGGTTCAAACGTCTTGTGAAAACGGTGCAGATCCGCATATTTCTGCGAGCGCCACCACGTCATGGCATTGATTCCGGATCGGGAGGGCTCTCCGGTGATGTGATCCGTGGCCGCGAAGAAATCCATCTGTGCGGCATCAAACGCATAACGATAGGCGTCCTCGAGTGCTCCATCGGGTCGGCCGTGATGGTTGATGTCGGTGTGACGATGGAGCTCTCCCCAGAGGAGCCGGTACCGTTTCTCTTTCGTTTGCAAGACGTAATCAGACCAGATCTTTTTCCATCCTTGGGACGGTGAGGGTTCGTCGATTGTGACTGGATGAAGTTCAGTCGGCGCAACCTCCGTGCCGAACGCAGAGATCTGGGTCAGGTGTATATCATTATGAACGGCATTAAAAGGAGAGTCGAAAACTCGGGTATCGGATACCCAACCCACCATTAGTTGTCCCTTTGCTGAGCGGGCTATTGCCAGAGGCGCCCCCTGTCGGCCGAAACTGGCATCGAAAACAAATGGTTCACTCCACCGGTCGCCCTCCAGGAAGATGGCCGCCTGCTGCCAGATCCGGTTCAAGAAATTTACGCGAAAGAAGAGCCACAAGCGACCCTTCGAGTCTACGGCCA
>JALLOL010000193.1 GCA_027717875.1 Acidobacteria bacterium AH-259-L09
TGCAATGTGCTCATATTCAGCAGCGAACTTTTCTCTTGCGCGAATCAATTTATTGTGTAGATGCAGAATCTCTTTGTCGCTCATCTTCTGAAACGCAACCGCGTCAAATCCGCGTGATCTGAGGGATGTGTTAATATAGGCCGATGCCTTGGGAGGACGATTTTCAGCGCCGCATGGATTTTCTCCTAGATCAGCAGGCACAATTTTACGCCGACTTGCGCAAGCTGGACCAACGGGTCGACCGCAACAGCGAGCAGATCAGTCAACTCATGGATCTGCTGTTTAGGATGGGAGGTGTTGTGGAGGAAATGGCGCGTCAGAGCGATGAACGTTTCAACCGCCTGGGAGGCGCAGGAAGGCACCGATGCGCGCTTGAATCACCTTGCGGAAGCCCAGCAGGGCACGGACGAGCGTCTGAACGTCCTCATCAATGTGGTTGAACGCTACTTCTCCAACGGCAATCGGTCCTAAACTCCATCGCCTCGATTCGCGTTCGTTCGCGTCTTTCGCGGGCTAAAATTCCGCGTTAATCCGTGCCAAAATCCGCGTGATCTGCCGCAACCATGATGGACGCTCATGACAGCTACCACATCTCCAACTCAAAGGGTGATTATGAACGCACGATCGGAATTCCGACTGTGGTCAAGCTGAGGGGTGCGGAGAAGGAAATTAAAACGACTGACTTCAATATTACCCGTGAAGAGAGCGAGGCGCTGTACAAGAACGGTGTCAAAGTAGCGAAGGACTTCCTTGGATGCCGGCCTGGGAGCCGGGGACTCCGTGAACCTGCTCCAGAACAATCTGGACCTCGATGATGGCCCCGACCTCCAATCTCTGATCAACCGTGGAGTAGCACTTCAGCACGACGTCGCTTGCCCCTGAGGGACTCAACCTCCGCCTGATCCGCGGGCTGTGCGGGCGCAGTGTTCGGCGTCAACTATTTTTTCCCCTCGTATTGCCGGGAAAAATAATTGTCGCTGATCAAGCGCAGATTAGACAGCCACCGGGGTGAGGGTGAAGACGCGAGAAAGTCGGGCTGCGCCCTTGATATCTCCACGACGCAGGGCATCGCGTACATCGTCCAGCTTGTATGTGTCCTCAAGCGACAAGTAGGGTGACCAGCCCTCATCCGTGTCAATTAAGGCCACATCGACTTTCGCCACGTATTTCCCCTCATGAACGAGTTTTGTATGGTGTCTTTTTTTCATCATCATCTTCTCCTCATAAAATCGCTTGTCCACCGATTGGGATCAGGCCTGTACGCGCTGACTAAAACAGCCGGTGACAAACTATCCTTTGGAATTTCCCAGACAACATGAATTGGATTTCCTTCCCGATCTTTCTGCAAAACAAGAACCCATGGCCCCTTTGGATAGTCAGGATAATCTTCCACGACTACGGCGCTAGGTACATCCGCCATGATATCCCTGACGAAGATCTGGTCGTCCGCGAGCTCCTCGTAACCGTGGTCGGATATTCTCACCTCACCATGCCCGAGCAGATCACAAATCTGCTCGAATGTCTTGCTCACGCCCGAATACTACCGCTTGAATCATCGTGCGACAATAGCATTCCGAGCCCAAGGAGCATAGCCTTCTTAGACCGGAGAACGTTTCGAGCTCACCGGCCTTGAAGCGCCGGCGAAAGGTGTCCGCTGCAGCGACTGGTTCTGCGGCGTCCAACCTATCGGTGAGCCCAATAGCTGGGATGTCGCTTCTGGTGCGCCACAGCGACAATCTCGACGTCCGGCGAGAAGCGATAAACCAAGTTCCCGTGGTGACGGGAATTGCAATGGTTGTTCGAAATGCGCGAAAAACGATATGAAGATTGCCATCGTCGTGCAGCGGTATGGGGAGGAGGAGGTGGCTCCTGCCGTCCGTTTCCCGGGCGTTCTTAGCGGCTTTGCGGTTTGAATTTCGTCCGTCTTTTGTGGGGCTTTAGGGAACCGTGAAGGCGCTAAGGACTCTTGCAAGTTGCCTCCACTCGATATACTGAGTGTGCTACGATTAGTTGATCGATGAATGGAAGCGCCTAATGAGCACTGTCACAATCTCGCCAAAGTTCCAAGTGGTCATACCAAAAGAGATTAGGGATCGCCTTGCGCTTTCGCCGGGACAAAAGGTTGAGGCTTTGATCTATGAGGGACGCATCGAGCTGATCCCCATCCGTCCCATCCAAGAGATGCGAGGGTTTATTCGGGGAATCGACACCACGATCGAACGTGAGGATGATCGCGTATGAATGTCGTGGACTCCTCGGGTTGGCTGGAGTACTTCGCCGACGGCAAGAACGCGGACTTCTTCACAACACCGATCGAAGACACAGTGAGTCTCATCGTCCCGACGTAGCAGCAGCCCGAGTCCACGACGCAAGACTTTGACTTTGAGGGTCTGGACGGCGTCGAATACCTGCCCAAATAGAAGTGGATCGGGCTAACAAAAGCATGCACTTTCCTGGCGCTACGTGCCTGTAGGTGACCGTCAAAAATCACTCCAATTTCTCGAAAAGAATCAGGGCTAATGCGTATCGGCTTTGATGTCCGGCCAGTCTTCAGGAAAACTCGCGGCGGCGTGGTATCGGAAAGCACACGGGACACCTCAGCTCGGTAGGAACGGGTGGTCGTGATTGCAGCGATGATCAGGGCGGCACGCCGCCGATTGTAGCGATCAGCCTGGACAACCAGCGCCGGCCTCCGTTTTCGCGCCACTTGTCAAAAAGACTCGGCGATGAACGGCAACGCAAGGAGGACCACGTCGCCGCGCGCGACCTCAATCATCGCATCACTGGCATCACGGGTCAGGATGGCTCTTATTTAGCAGAGCTCCTACTGGTGCGATTGACCTGTTCCTCGAGCTTGCTTAAATCTGCTCTTCAGAATGGGCCGGGTTGTGGAGGAGCTGGCAGGTCAAACCGACGAGCGTTTCAACCGTCTGCTGGAGGCGCAGGAACACACCGATGCGCGCTTGAATGACCTCGCGGAAGCCCAGCAGCGTACGGACGAGCGTCTGAACGTCCTCATCAATGTGGTCGAACGCTACTTCTCCAACGGCAACCGCCCCTAAGCACATTCGCGCTTTTCGGGAGTCTTTCGCGTCTTTCGCGGCCCCAAAACATCCGCGCCGATCCGCGTCAGATCCGCGTAAATCAGCGGGCTACTTTTCCCTTGACATCCACAATCTAGAAGGGGCCCACTTGCAGACCGTGCTCTTGGGCTGCGGATACAAGCCGCTCATTAAAGCAAGAGAATCTCACCGTGCGTCCCGTCTGTTTACGCAGGATCAGACTGGAGGCGAGATGAATGGCATCGAAGGCCCTTAAGGCATGCTTCTCAGCGAGTGAGCCGGCTGCTTTCAACAGGCTATCAGAGACATCCATGACAAAGTAGCTTTCCCAATCCTGGTCAAGGTCTTCAACCATGGAACGATATTTCCTTACGGACAGACCGCGCTCTCGGAACTTGCGCGCAAATGCGGCTCTTGCCTCCACATAGGCGATGCGGGAGGTGGCAAGCACCTCTGCTTCTTCAACCAAGGGTTTGATTTCTCGACTGCCTGTCTCCTGGACATAAACCTTCACAAGAGCACTGGTGTCAAGATAAAGAATCACCGGCGGTCTTCAAGTACAATTTGGGAAATGGATTTGCCTTTAATGATCGGTGGGTGGGCTGCACCGGTCGGTTTTCCACCCTTCCAAGAGCCCACCCCTCTTTTCGCTAGTTCCCGGACCGCCCGAACGTCTGGGCCATCATTGGCGGGGACAAGGAGGGCCACAACCTTCCCGCGTTCTGTTACTGTAATCGATCGGCCTTGCTTGACCTCACGAAGATAGCGGCTCAATTGATTCTTAAGCTCCCTGACACCTACTGTGCTGGCCATCAAGGCCTCCTTGTAGCAACAATATAGCTTTTTTGTAGCTACATAGTCAAGGTCAAAATTGATAGATCCGTCAATTTCGGTGTATTCCGTGGCCCCCCTTGTCATTCCGTCTTATACCGTGCTTTCCGTGCCCCCGGCTAACTTAGGACTAAGCTTGCTCGATCAGTGCAAGAAGGTCGGCAAGTTTGATGATAGCAACGCCCTGGTACTCTTTTAGGGAGAGGAGATGTTGGTCGCCCGTCACGATTGCGTCGGCCTGGGCAAGAAGGGCGCATTCCAGGATTCGATTGTCCGGCTCATCTCTAAGGACGTCAAGATAAGGCCGGGTCTTCAGGACGGTGGCCGTTGTACTGATGGTCCGGAGGAGCTCTTGGATCCTAGCGTGTGACCATGCAAACTTGGTGCTAAGTGTGTTGGCGGTTTCGGTAAGGATGGCGACAGAAGTGATCAGCTCAAAAGCTCCGCGGACGGCATGAAGGTATGCCTTTTCTGCATTGCCACCCGGGATAACAAAAGCCGAGATGAAGATATTCGTATCGAAAACAACCCGCACGTTCAGCGGTCCTGAAACACCAGCGCCTCCACATCGGCTTCAGTGAGGATACCCTTTTTGCGGGCCTCGGGAGCACCATAGCGCTGAAGCTCATAAAATTCCTGCTCCAGGTGGTACCGCCGATAAGTGCGGAACATATCCCGGAAGAGCTGGCTTTTGTTTTTAGCCTGGTCTTTGGCCAGCTTGTCAAATTCCCGGGCCAGCTCGGGGGGAAGAGAAACCGTTACAGCGACACGTTTTGGACTCAAAGCAGAAGACCCTCCCTTTTTGTATGACAGAATTATACAGCACCCCGATCTCAATGGCCATCTCGAGCAAGCTTTTTTTGGCCCGCAGAATAGAAATTGGGTAAGTTATTCAACTAGAACGTCCGAGCGTAGAAATCTACGAAAGAGAGTAACCGCTAAGACGCGAAGTCTGCAAAGGTAAACAGAAAGGGGTTAATCATCGGTAAGCTTGGGAACCTGTCCGCTCGATTGATTCAGAAAGTGGATGAAGGCCTACGCCTCGCTCTAGGTTTGTGATGAATGGTCCGCGGAATTGGCTGGCCCAAAGCTTCCGCGCCATTCCGTTCATT
>JALLOL010000194.1 GCA_027717875.1 Acidobacteria bacterium AH-259-L09
GAAGAGTATGTGGCCGGCTTCCTGGAAGTCCCTGTGGTCGATGTCCACGAGATACTCACCTTTTACACTCTTTACTTTCAGCGTCCCATGGGACGGCATCACCTTCGTCTCTGTATGAGCATCAGCTGCTGGATCCGAAAATGTGATCAAATCAAGGACTATCTGAGCCACAAATTGGGTGTGGAGAGTGGAGAGATTACCGAGGACGGCAACCTCAGTTGGGAAGCCGTTCCGGATTGTCTGGGGGCCTGTGAACTTGCCCCCATGATGCAGTTGGACAAAGACTATCACGGAAATCTCACCCCGCAGAAGGTGGACGAAATCCTGGCACAAATACGAAATAACGACAGCACGACAGCACCAAAGCACCACAGCACGATACCCCCAAAGCACGACAGCACAACAGCACGAAATCACGAAAACACGAATTCACGCGAGTAGACATGCCCATTGTCAAATTAGTATCGGAACATTTCGGAAACCCGCAGGCCAAACAGCTGTCTTGGTACCGCGATCACGGCGGATACGCGGCAGCCCGCAAAGCCCTTTTTGAAATGGAACCGAAAGAAGTCACCGACGAAGTGATTAAATCCAATCTCCGTGGACTGGGCGGCGCCGGGTTTCCCACGGGAAAGAAATGGACCTTTGTGCCCACGAACACTGACAAACCGATTTACCTGGCAGTCAACGCAGACGAATCGGAGCCCGGAACGTTTAAGGATCGATATATTTTGGAGTGGGATCCCCATCGATTGCTGGAGGGAATCATTCTCTGCGCTTACGCAGTGGGCATTCACACCGCCTATCTATACATCCGCGGTGAGTACGTCCGTCCAGCCGAGATTCTCCAACAAGCCATCTACGAAGCCTATCAGGAAGGAGTGCTGGGTGAACACGTTCTAGGGAAGGACTTTCACCTCGATGTTTATATACACCGCGGTGCCGGCGCTTACATTTGTGGCGAGGAGACAGGACTGCTCGAGTCTTTGGAAGGGAAAAAAGGCTGGCCTCGACTCAAACCACCGTTTCCCGCCCTGGTCGGACTCTTTGAGTGCCCGACGGTCATTAACAACGTGGAAACGCTCGCCCACCTCCCAAAGATCATTTCCAAGGGCGGTCCGTGGTTTGCCAACGTCGGTTGTGAGCACAATGGGGGTACACGCCTTTTTGCTCTTTCTGGAAGTGTGAAGAAACCTGGAGTTTACGAGCTTCCCTTGGGTACTTCAATGCCAGAGTTGATTTACGAGCATGGCGGCGGAATCATTCATGACAAACCATTGAAAGCGGTCATTCCAGGAGGAGCATCCGCAGCTGTCCTCACTGCCGATGAGATTGATGTTCCACTCGACTTCGATACTTTGATGAAAATGGGCTCGATGCTGGGCTCCGGGGCAGTGATCGCCATGGACGATGACATCTGTATGGTTAAGGCGACCCAAAACATCATGCGCTTCTTCGCCCATGAGTCCTGTGGACAATGCACCCCCTGTCGTGAGGGAACCGGCTGGGTCTATAAGATTGTAACCCGTATTTTGGAGGGGACAGGAACTCGGCAAGACATCACGAATCTCATGGAGCTTGCCGATAACATGAGTGGAACCAGCATTTGTGCCCTGAGCGATGGGGCTGCCATGTCCTTCAGGAGTTTCGTGAAGAAGTATGCGTCGGAATTCGAATATCACATTCGTTACAAGAAGTGTGATGTGGAGGAAAATTAAAGTGGGGTCAGGTATGGGATTTTGGCATTTGAGCCTGCTCAAATGCCAAAAACCCATACCTGACCCCTAGCTCACCTATTCGCTGATGCCAATAATTACCATCAACGGACAAGAGGTTCATGTCGAGCCTCAATCCACAGTCATCCAGGCTGCTGAAAAACTTGGAATCTACGTACCACGCTATTGCTATCATCCGGGGCTTTCGATTGCCGGGAGTTGCCGGATGTGTCTGGTCGAGATCGAAAACATGTTTAAGCTGGCCATCTCTTGCTACACACTGGTTCGAGACGGCATGACAGTGACAACCGACTCGCAAAGGGTGACACAAGCCCGTAAGGCAATGTTGGAGTTCCTGTTGATCAATCATCCTTTGGACTGTCCCGTTTGCGATCAGTCCGGAGAGTGCGATCTTCAAAACTACTACATGGAAATTGGTCAATACGATAGCCGTTTTCTGGAGAACAAGATCAAGAGAAAGAAAGCCTTTCCGGTTGGACCTCATGTCGTTCTGGACCAGGAACGCTGCATCTTGTGCACCCGCTGCACCCGTTTTTGCGAGGAAGTCTCTCGAAGCCATGAACTGGGGGTCTTCAATCGGGGAAACCGTTCGGTAATCGATCTGCACCCAGCAAAAACTCTGGACAACCCGTATTCGGGAAATGTGATTGACATCTGCCCCGTAGGGGCTCTCACGGAGCGAGAATTTCGATTTAAGTGCCGTGTCTGGTATCTTTCGACTCGGGACTCCATTTGCAGCGGCTGTGCAAGAGGGTGCAACATTAGCATCCATTACAATGAGTCGCGACCTTACAAAGCGGGCGGAAGACGAGCTCAACGACTGAAACCGCGCTTTAACCCCCGGGTCAACCAGTGGTGGATGTGCGATGAAGGGCGTTTCGGTTATGAATTCATCGACAAGAATCGAATTGAACAGCCTTACCTGCGCGCTATTGCAGAACTCGAACTCTCGGAATGGGATAAGGTCATCGACGAAGTTTCAACTGCCCTCAAGAGTGCGTGGCAGAAGTTTGGACCCAATAGCATCGGGGTTATCGCTTCTCCACAACTCTCCAATGAAGAGCTTTATCTGATTCAGAAACTCTTTGCCGAACTGATGGGAATTGAGCAAATCGGCTATCGGAATCCCTGGGAAAAAGGAGGATTTCAGGACGACTTCCTGATTCGCGCCGACAAAAATCCAAACAGCCGGGGGGCCGAGGAAATCGGTCTTAGCGGGGACGTCAGGACCATCCTGGAAAAGGCTGCCTGTGGCGAGATCAAGATCCTCTATATCTTTCAGCACAACTTTGATTCTCAGGAAGCGCGCAAGATGCTTGAGCAAGCAGAGTACATTGTCTTTCAAGGGACCAATTGGAACAAGACCGCCGATTTTGCCAATGTGATCCTTCCAGGGGCCACCTATGCGGAAAAGGATGGAACCTTTACGAACTTCGAAGGTCGTGTGCAACGCTTCCAACAGGCCTTCTTGCCTCTTTCGGAAGCCAAAGCCGACAGCGAGATCCTGACTGCATTAGCTGAAAAACTGGAATACCCGTTGGTTTACCTGACTGCCGAGGATATCTTTATGGAGTGGTACGGTAAGCCCTATGAGGGTTTGGAGGAATTCGGAGAAATGATTTCCCAGAAGAAATACAAATGGACTATCTGATCGACCTCACCAAGGCTCTTTTCATCTTCAACGTGGTCATGGGGTTTATGTTCATCCTCACCTGGATGGAGCGCAAACAGAGTGCCCTGATGCAAGACCGAATTGGTGCCAATCGTGCTGATATTTTTGGACTTCGGCTTCTGGGACTTTTTCATCCAATCGCCGACGCCATCAAGATGCTGACCAAGGAAGACTTTATTCCACCAAGCGGAAATCGTCTCTTGCATACGCTGGCCCCTATGATGGCTTTGTTCTTTGCCCTAATTAGCTTTGCCGTGATTCCCTTCGGCGGGATTTACCGACTCGGGGCGTACACCATCTCCCTGCAGCTTCTGGATATCAACGTGGGCATCCTCTATGTCTTTGCCACGATGAGCATGGGCATTTACGGATTCGTCCTAGCGGGGTGGTCTTCAGGCAACAACTACAGCCTGTTGGGAGGTCTTCGGGCCTCCAGTCAGATGATCTCTTATGAAATTACGATGGGGACCACGATCATTGGTCTTCTCATGATTTACGGGACTTTGAGCCTCCAGGAAATGAATCAGGCTCAAGGGGAGCTGCTGTGGGGATGGATACCCAAGTGGGGGATCATCCTGCAGCCGCTCGGCTTCGTTCTTTTTGCAACTGCCGTCATGGCAGAAACAAAGCGAGTCCCCTTCGATATTCCGGAGGGTGAATCAGAGATCATCGGATATTTCGTAGAGTACAGTGGCATGAAGTTCGGGATGTTTTATTCGACCGACTTCGTGGAAACGGTTCTGGCCGCAGTACTGATCGCGACCTTATTTTTTGGAGGTTGGCAGGTCCCCTTTCTTTATTCAGATATGCAGCTGGATCATCTTGGAAAAGAGGGCCCTCCTGGATTTCACTTCCCCGGGGATACAGTCATCTCGCTTTCGGAAGTGAGCGTGATGGCCCTACAAGTCGGAGCCTTTCTGGTGAAAGTGTTTTTCTTCTTATTTATCATGATGCTGATTCGCTGGACTCTTCCCCGCTTTCGATGGGATCAGCTCATGCGACTGGGGTGGACCATGATGCTGCCCCTCTCGATCGCCAACATCCTGGTGACCGGCCTGCTGATGTTGTGGATAGAATAGGGGCCATCAAAATGGCTATCAAGAAGGTTCAAAGAAAATTCGGCTTTTGGGAACGTATCTACATACTGGAGGTACTGAAGGGACTTCGCCTAACCGCACGGCATCTCTTCCGAAACCTCTTCATTCACATGGCTCACCAGTTCGGCCTGGCAAAGCATCTGCGCGGTGGCGAGACTTACCAGTACCCGGATGAGCGGCGGCCGTTATTTGCGCGTCTGAGAACTTTACATCGCCTGACCCGCAGGGAGGATGGTTCACCTCGCTGTGTGGCCTGCATGATGTGCGAGACCGTGTGCCCCGCTGACTGCATCTACATTGTAGGGGGAGAGCATCCCAACCCCCAGATTGAAAAATACCCTGTTCGTTTTGATATCGATCTGGGGCTTTGCGTCTTTTGCGGATATTGCGTGGAAGCTTGCCCGGAAGACGCCATTCGAATGGACACCGGCATTCTCGAATTTTCCTCCTACAGCCGGGAAGGGATGAT
>JALLOL010000195.1 GCA_027717875.1 Acidobacteria bacterium AH-259-L09
CTATTTTCTTTCTAATGGCATCCAAAACGCCGTTGACAAACTGTGTGGACTCCTCCGTACTAAACTTGCGAGCGATTTCGATCGCCTCATCGATCACCACAATTTTAGGAGTCTCGGCATAGAGAAACTCGCTGACCGCCATGCGCAAAATGTTTCGATCAACGACCGCCATTCGCTCCAATCGCCAATGTTCGGTATGACCACGGATCAGATTATCGATCTGGGATCGATTTTCAAGAGATCTTTTAAACAGAAACTCTGCAAACTCACGATTCCCTGGATGTGCTGGATTGACTTTCCAGAAAACGTCTAAAATCTCCGCTGGTGAGAGACCACTAAGATCCTGCTGAAACAGCAACTGCAAGGCTAGCTCGCGTGCCTTCCGTCTGCTACTCATGGCAATTGTCAGCTGTCAGTTGTCAGTTCTTTCAACAGGTTGGCCATCTCAACTGCGCTGAGAGCTGCTTCAAACCCTTTGTTTCCATGCTTGACACCCGCTCGATTCACCGCCTGCTCAAGGGTGTCGGCGGTAATGACGCCATAAGTAACGGGAATGTCAAATTTAAGAGCAACCTGGCCGATCCCCTGGGTGACCTGCCGGGCGATGTAATCGAAATGTGGTGTCTCCCCCCGAATCAAAGTTGCGAGGCAAACAATCGCATCCAACTTTTCCGTCTGCGCCAATCGCTGAGCAACCAATGGGATTTCGAAGCTCCCCGGCACTCGCACCAGGGTGATATCTTCTTCCCCCACTCCACTTCGCCTCAAGGCGTCGAGCGCTCCCTGCAACAACCGTTCAGTGATCATCTCATTGAACCGACTGACAACGATCCCCATCCTCAACCCCATTGAATCGAGCTTCCCCACAAATTCTTTCACGCTTCCCCCTTGTTATTTAGGAAGGAACCCCTCACTTTCCCTTAAATTGGGGCTTTTTCTTCTCTATAATCAAGCCTCATCTCGATTATACTCAAACATCTTCATTCCCTTGGCCAGATAATGCAACCCGGAAGTGACCGTCAAGGCGAAAGTTAAATAAAGCAGCAGCCTCAAGAAAGGCACGGTGACCTTCAGGTAGTTCGCGACTAGTACAACTAGCACGGTCAGCAATTGAGAAGCGGTGGTGGCCTTCCCCAGTATCGAAGGAGAAAACAAGCGGCGTCCCATAGTGAGATTAATGATGACAACGCTCACCACCAGCAGGATATCTCGCCCGATGACCGTAATCGTCAACCACAGGGGAATTATTACGGTCAGTTCCAGCGTGGTCAGTGAAAGCATGATGAAGGAGCTGACCAGCAGTAACTTATCCGCAATCGGGTCTAGAAAAGTTCCCAGAGGAGTCTTTTGACCAAACCTGCGAGCAATGAGGCCGTCAAGTAAGTCGGTTACACCTGCCAGCAGAAATATAGCCAGGGCGCCGCCAAGGTAGTTGTACACCACGAGCAGCACAAAAACTGGCACAAAAGCCATGCGTAGAATAGTGAGCTGATTGGCCGACGTCATTTAGCTTCAGGGTTAGACCCCTCAAACTCTCAATTTCTGGGTGAACGGGAAACCCGGATACCAGACCTTCCACGGTGTCCAAGGGACCGAATCGGCCCGCGCCTGGTTTGCGAGCGCACGGGAGCAAAGGACCTTTGAATCCTTCGGGTCGGTGGGCTCATTTGCCCAGAGGGAGTCGGTCTTTGTAAAAGAGGAGCCCGAACTCGGGGACGTGTCTGCCGAACCTTTAGGAGAGGTGATGGACCTTGGGTTGGCAAGGTGGGCGACCTTTGAATCCTCCCAGGCGATCGGTTTATTTGCCAAGCGGGAGTCGGTCTCTGTAAAAGAGGAGCCCGAACTCGGGGATCTGTCTGTCGAACCTTTGGCCGATCTCCCCTCAAAATGGAACGGATGCCAGGCCTCTCCATCACTAGCCGGTCGCCGCTGCCATCCGGCAGAGAAGTCTTTACGTTTGAGGGTAAACCCGGCCTCAAACTGTGAATCGGATAATCTCTCACGATCCGTTCAGGGGAGATTCTTCGACCCAAAAAACGCTCCCGTGAAACAACGGTAAGACCACCGGTTTTCCGCTGTCGATCCAGAGGAGCCCTGACTCCGGGGGTCCCCAGATATGTTTTCGGAGCCCAACCTACGAAGCCGTTCCCATAATAGAAACTGACATGGGCTGGCGACCATTTTGAAAAACCACGCGGAACCCAGCACCACCGCGAGTGGTAAGGAACAAAGGTCCACTGTCCATAGTGATACGGCAGCCAACCCCAAGGCTCATAGCTAACCCAGACAAATCCCCCAAAGGGATTACGAATCCAGCAGCCCCTCTGATAAGGGATCCAATTTACAGACACGAACGGCCACCAAACTCGGCCGTAGGAAGAAACGTAACCCCACTGTCCGTAACGGTCCAGGTCATGGACACCTGCATAGGTGTTGTCGCTCAGATAGGGGCCGGAACTGCTTGAGACGCGTGCTGCGTCCTGACGATCGCTCCAATAGCTAAAGCTGTCATCCTGCCTGCCCTCAGAAGCTTGAGCCAGCCGATTCTGGGCTCCACCACTCATGAAAGAGTCACCGGCGTAAAGGCTCAAAGCCGTTCCGTTATAAACCGTCCTAGCAATCCCCTTGCGGACACTCACCGTAGTCTTTCCACTCCCAGTCAAACTGAAACGATAAAGCCCCGTCATCTCCACATAGACGGTGGTCGAGGCCGAGAAGATTACATAGAGAGTGGACGCGTTGGTTCGTAAAATGAGATCGCCCAAAAGAAGCTTCAATTCCACTCCCTCGCGGGACAACTCTTGGAAGACCACATCGGTTCCGGGACCAAGCCTCAGAAAGCTACCGTCATTCAGTTCAATTTCCAGGCGAGAATTTTCTTGGAGGACAAATCGATCACCTTCCCATACGGGAAAGTTGAGCACAACCTCGGACCAATCGACTTGACCCTGGTGTGAAACCGCAGCTATCCCCTCCACAGCACTCACGCGAGAAGGATGGGAGGTGGCCAGAGCAGCCGGCACAGCAATAGAGCAATAGAACAATGGAACAATAGAGAGGTGAAGTAATCTTTGCCTTCGAGAGTTGAAAAGGCTTTTTCTCATGAGTTCTCCGGCATTTTTTCTGTGGCCGACTCTTGATTATAACAGTTGTTGTCGAGAGGTGCGAATCCCTTTGGGTCAAGCAAAAATCCGGCGGTACAGGAGTTTTGAAGTAAGTCATTCTGGATTCTGACTCCTGACTCTTGGAGCCTGAAACCTGGAACGCGTCAGCTGGTGAGCTGTTCAGCGGTTAGCCGCTTCAGTCCGCTGAAGCGTTCATTGACACACCCTTCAACTTCTTCCAATGTGGGCAAGCTGAGAATATGATTCACTGTCTCGCGGACCTCGAAATAGACTATTTCTCTCAGGATCTGTTTGATCTCAGGAATGGCAAACGGGTTCATGGACAGGTGCTGAAAACCCATTCCAACAAGAAGTGAGGCATAGACAGGATGAGAAGCAACTTCGCCGCAAACTAGCACCATAGAATTCTGGTGGGCTGCCACGCGGGCCACCCGATCGAGGCTTTTCAAAACAGCCGGATGTAAGGGGTTAAACAGGTAGGCAATGCGATGGTCCGTTCTACTTGCAGCCAAAGTATACTGAATAAGGTCATTGGTACCGACGGCAAAAAAATCGGCATGTGCAGCAATTGCTTCCAACATAACGATGGCCGCTGGAACTTCCACCATAATGCCGATTTCAATCCCGCGGTCAATAACAACGCCTTCTTGGAGAAGTTCTTGCTGAGCCTCTTGAATCAGTTGTTTGCCCTGAATGATCTCGTCTACACTTGAAACCATAGGAATCACGATTTTCAGATTGCCGTGAGCACTGGCTCTCAAAAGGGCGCGGACCTGATTCTTAAAGATTTCCGGATACTGTAAACTCAGACGAATACCACGCAGGCCCAAAACAGCCTCGGTCTCTGCCAAAATAGAAGAGAAGTAGGGATGCCTCTCGTCCCCAAAGTCCAAGGTGCGTACAATGGCTGGTCGATCGCCCACTTGCTGGGCCAGACTCTTGTAAACCTTAAACTGCTCCTCTTCACCCACAGGAGCTTTCTTATCCTGCATATATATGTACTCTGAGCGAAACAATCCGATCCCCTCTGCGCCCAGCCGAAGCCCTACTAGCACCTCACTAGCGGTTTCGGCATTGCCATACAAAAATACCCGCCGACCGTCCAGGGTCACACACGGAGATTGATCTCCCACCAAGCTCAGCTGCCGCTTTTTTTCTTCCCTCATCCGGGCTTCGTAGGTTCTGATTTCACTCTGGGAGGGCCGGACTAGAACGACCCCGGATGATCCGTCCACGATCAATGTGTCTCCGGTTCGGATGGCCGCTTCCACATTTGGGACACCCGAAACCACGGGAATACGATAGGATCGCGCAACGATGATGCCGTGAGAAGTGCTCCCTCCCTTTCTCAGAACCAGACCTTTTAATCGCTCCAGCGGATACTCGGCCAGGAGGAACAAACTCACCTCAGGAGCCACCAGAATAAGATCCTCAGGCAAACCCGCGTGAGTCTGGGAATTTAGTTCCATGAGGTTGGAGATAATACGTTCCACGACCTCTTCCAAGTCCGAACCCCGCTCCTGAAAAAACGGGTCATCCAGGGAACGATAGGCGGAAAGCCAATTTTCGGCAGCTTCTCGAACTGCTCGTTCGGGGCTTTGCAGCTCTTTTTTAATTTTCTTCTCGATCTGTTCTACTAAGTGGCGATCCTCCAGAATTAGCAGGTGCGCGTCGATGATGTACGAATGTTCTTTGCCGACTTCAGCCTCAAACTTCCTCTTTGCTTGCTGAAGCTGCCGGCGTGATTGTTTTAACGCTGTGCGAAGTCGTCTTAACTCGCTGGAGCACTCTTCGGGGCTGATCCGAATCCGATAGAAAGCGCCGGTTTGCAGCTCAACTCTGTAAGC
>JALLOL010000196.1 GCA_027717875.1 Acidobacteria bacterium AH-259-L09
ACTGCTTTTGGTTGTGCGCACTCTAGACCTGGCCCGTCTGCCTGTAATCCCCATTCGGTGTTCGTTGCCATAGGGGATGCATTATTGGGATTTTTACACCCGTGGTTCATGGCAATTCCCACATTTTCGCCTATACGCTAGTGCTGGCCGCAATCGTCGTTATCCTTTGCCACAGAAAAGCCAATTCGGACCTCTGAATAATCCAGTTTTTTGGATTTATTCAAACCGGAATCCATATTTTTGAATTACCTCCCGACCCCGAGGTTTTTAATCCCTCCATCTATATAGAAACATATTGTTGAAAATAGGCCATTTAAAGCTCTTAACCCTCACTCAGTTCACCCATGGAACACAAATTGCGTGCACTTTGATCGAGAATGTACCGGATAAAAGGGGGAGTTTTCAAACTAATCAATTCCTATCCGGCCGATTCTTTGACAGATCGGACAGAAGTAACCTTTCATTAAGGAGGAGGGAAAATGTATCGAAAACACATCATCACGGGGATAACTGTGTGGTTTTTTGCCTGTTGGCTGGCCGTCACGGGCAGCGTATGGGCGCAAACGGTCTATTTGATTCCCCTGGAAGAAGGGCAAGAAGTGCCGCCCAGCGGCAGCATGGCCTCGGGTGTATGTACGGGCGTTTTAAGTGCGGACCAGACGGAGTTCAAGGTGGTGTGTAGGCACAATGTGGCGGATGTGACGGGGGCGCACATTCACAATGGGCCGGCGGGAGAGAATGGCCCGATCATCTTTCCCTTCGACAGTCCGACGAGTCCAATTCTTGGGACGGCGCCCGTCGACACCGACTTTTTGAACAATCTGCAGGCCGCGAATCTGTATGTGAATGTGCACTCGAATGCCTTTCCGGGAGGTGAGATTCGAGGGCAGATTCTGAGTCCGGCACCGCTGTCGGCGGTGCTTCCCTTACAGGCAGGCCAGGAGGTGCCACCCTCGGTGACCCCGGCGACGGGAGAATGCGCTGTAGCCATGAAGGCAGATCGAAGTGAATTGACGGCGACCTGCACGCACAATGTGGGCGCCGGTCCCTTTGCGGATGTGACGGCGGCGCACATTCACAATGGGCCGGCGGGAGAGAATGGCCCGATCATCTTTCCCTTCGACAGCCCGACAAGCCCGATCACGGGCGCGGCGCCGGTGGACACGGACTTTTTGGAGAATCTGATCTCCGGCAACCTGTATGTGAATGTGCACTCGAATGCCTTTCCCGGCGGTGAGCTTCGGGGCCAGATCCCCAACCTGTTCGGTACGATCTATTTCGCTCAGTTCGGCAACGGCGGGGGCTTCTCCTCAGACATTGTCATGACCAACCCATCGGGGACCGACACGATTGCCGGCCAGGTGGACTTTACGGACGAGATGGGCGCAGAGCTGAGTGTGGGACTGCTGAGTGAAGCTGAGAATGCAACGCTGAGTATTGAGCCCCAGCAGGTTCAGACGAGTGCGCAGTTCTCCATCGCACCGCTGGGTGCCCTCACCATTTCAACCGACGGAGCTGGGGATGTCGTGGCCGGCTCAGCCCGGGTGACCGCTGACGGGGCCGTGGGCGGCGTCGTCCGGTTTACCATCCCCAATATTGGTATCGCTGGCGTGGGAGAGAGTATTCCAGTCAATGGAGCGCTCGTGCCGGTCAGAAGACAGTCCGGGGGCATCAACACAGGCGTTGCCATCCGCGACACTGCAAATCGAGACAACACCGTCAACTTGACGTTGCGCGATGCTCAAGGGGCGGCGGTTGAAAACGGCACGGCAACGATCATGCTTTCCCCTCGTGGGCGTGTCTCCCAGTTCATTAACGAGCTGTTCCCGAATGCCAATACGGACAGTTTCCAGGGCACACTGGAAATTCGGGCCGAAGGGGGGAAAATTGCCGTGATCGCCTTGGAACTCGGCACTCAGGCGGGAGAGTTCACCACTTTGCCGGTGACTGAATTGCCGTAACTCAACGCTGGTCCGCCCTCCAGTCACCTTGACGGGCGGATGTCCGGAGATTTCTGCAACTTCGGACGGTATTCGTGGGGACGACCCGGCGGTTCGCCCGAGCCGTTTGTCTGGCTCGATGCGTGCGGCCCCTACACTTCTCTGGTGACGGATTTGCAGAGAATTTCCGACGCAGCCCTCTTGCGAGATTGCCTGTTTCTTATAACACGTACGAGCGGTCCAAAGCAGAGGGTCTCAGCGATCTGTTGAGAAAGAAGATCCAAACGGGCGCACCCGTGATGGGAGTGGAGAACCGAGCCAAGTCGATTCCCCAGAAGCAGGCCTGCGCGGGATTCTCCCGATTCTCAACGAAAACGACGCGGTGGCCGATCTTGGGGATGAAGATCCGCACTTTTGGTCACGTTTTCACCATCCTCTCGACCCACACCCGAAGCTTCAGGCCTGCAAATTACGGAGTTAATGCAAGACGACTGACTTTGCCTTAAGGATTTGACATCTATCGTAGGAGGTAAGAATGCAGCGAAAGCATCTGGGCACGAAGGCACAGATGACACGACTCGCCTGTCTTGGCCTAGTCATTTTTTTCGTGCCTTTTCTCTTTGTCGCCTCTGTCCAATCTCGTAGCGATGGGCGGTTTATTTCCTTCAATGACGGGGTCTTAAGCACAATGCCTTGCTTTGCTTCCAACTGTCATAACGCCACTGGCGGTACCTTCAACATGGGGGGCTCCGTGAGCTTTAACAATTTGCCACAGTCCTTTGTACCAGGACAGAGCTATGACATTGGCGTCACGATAACCGAGGGAGTTGTATATGGTTTGCAAGTTGCCACCATTTACTCAGATAACACCCAAGCAGGGTTTCTTACCCCCCTCACGAGCGGTGTTATACCGAACACGGATAATGGAATCCACTTTCTTGTTCATTCCCCCGTTGCCCTTAATAATGGGACAGTCAACTTTCGGTGGACTGCACCCATCAGCCCGAAAGAAAACACCGTAATCTTCAAAGTCGCTTCCAATTCAGCCAATAACGACTTTTCCAGAGCCTTTGACAAGATCAACACCGCTCAGGCAACCATACCCCAGCAAGAGGGGCCTGCCCTGACTGAAAAGCTTTACTTCGCCCAGTTCGCCGACGGCACTGCGGGCTCGACACAAATCTTCAGCCAAGTCACCCTCATGAACCTGAGTTCAACCACAGCTGTCAATGGAAAGATCGAGATTCTCGATGATAATGGGAACCCAATTACGGTCGACCTGAACGAGGAAGTGGTGGCGGGAGAGAAGTCATTCTCTATTGCTGCCGGAGGCTCAGCCATTTTTACGACGGATCGACTCGGCCCAATCCAGGCGGGTTCGGCGACCGTCAGCTCAGATGGTCCTCTCGCTGGAGTTATTTTGTTTGCAGGCTCCGTCGGGGTAGCCGGAGTCGGCAGCAGTCAACCCCTGACCAGCTTTATAGCACCGATGGATATGGATGTTCAAAACGGAATCCTGACGGGGATCGCGGTCATGAACCTGGAGAGCACAGCGCAGACTTTACAAACAGAACTGATTGATCTCAACGGTAACGTGGTGACAACCGGTACCTTCGGCTTGCAGCCCCTTGCCGGACAGGGCCACCTCGCTCGTTTTCTTAACGAGTCGGACTTTCAATTTCAAGATTCGCCTGACTTGAGCAACTTTCGGGGGCTCCTCAAGGTTACAGCTTCCAGCGGACAGATTGCTGCCACTGTCATTCGCCAGAGTCCAGGAGAATTCGCCGCACTGCCCGTGGCTCAACGACAGTGAAGAAATTAAAGGCACCCGCCACCCTGCAGGACGTAGCCCAGTGGTGACGCCGCTAGAGACACCCACTTTTTTTTATGTAGAGCTGTCGGCACTGGGGGAAACAGATGGGGTGATAGACCTAATAGAAAATCCGTCTTGGCTCTAAAATTTCGCGGAACTCACCGGCGAATCGCTTCCTGGTCGCTGCAGTGGCGGCTGCTTCGCTTTTGGTACGTGCATCATCTTCCCGACTGGGTTATAATCTCCGTCCCAAAATTCAAAAAAATGAATTACGATTCAAAAAAACAAATTTCGATGACTCCCGAATGGTGGAGGGCTTCAAAGTGAGTAAAGGAAGCGTCCTTCTCTATACTGGTCCCTGAAGTTTGCAACTGTGATTATGTCATGTCGACGCGGCAAGAGTGAAAAGGAGAAGGCGAAATACATCTATCAAAGTATCGGTGGAGCACACTCACGCGCACTGCGTGGAACAATCGGCAGGAGATCATAAATGCCAAGTTGAGTCGGCGCGATTTGCTCAAAATGGGGCTTCTTAGCAGCACTGGCTATCTCGTGGCCAAGAATGGCTTGAGCGTGCGGGCGTCCGGGGACCTGCCCGAAAGCCCGCCAGCCACCCCATTCCTCGAACCCCTTCCCATTCCGCCGATCCAGCAGCCCTTGAAGCGCAATGTCAACTGATGCCCGTATATATTAAACCGAAGGATAGAGGGGTCCATTCTACCCACGATATCAAGCCCAGAGTCGAGGTCACACCCACGTGACCGGGCGACCACCCCCCTGAACACCGCCTTGTCCCGGACCTGACAGTCCACAGACGGCAATCCCTGCCACCGTCGAGTTCAAAAACCGTCGACGATTCATAAGTCCTCCGTTCGCCCCGTTCGTGTTTAGTCTAAGATACGCCGACTGGGAAAGGAATGTACAGGGATTCTTTTGTCGTGTTTTTGGCCCTTGATTGGACAGCGCTGCACGACATCGCAAATCGTAAGAGGTTAGCGAACCGGACCCCTTCGGGGCTCCGTTAAGGTGGGTCGCTTCCTAGCTGATAAGTAGTGCCCAGCCACTTGACAGTACACTTTTTGATAGAACTGTGGTTAGGTTGTGTCTATGTGTCGTTTGCAGATCTGTAGGAAGTTCATAAGGGCCGGTTTTCTCATTATTCCCTTTGCACTTTTGCATTGGGACCTAATTTCCAGGGATTTGATTCCTCAGTTCAA
>JALLOL010000197.1 GCA_027717875.1 Acidobacteria bacterium AH-259-L09
CATCAAAAGCTCTCCCAGAAATTTCGATCGATCGAGCGGCACTGGATGGCCTCGGAGACGTGCTCAGAGCGGATGTTCCTCGAGCTGCCTAGATCGGCGACGGTAATCTCTCAAGCCTGAGCCTTACCCCAAAAAAATCAACACGTTAGACGATCACCTGAAGAAAAAGGGCCTGGATCTGCGGATTTCGCAAAAAGAGATGGCGTAGAAAATCGGAGTTGAAGTACCCGCGATCCGAAAAGCCTCGGCGGAAAATCACACGACCTCGACCACTGCCTTGTGGCTGGGAACTTCAGCCAGCCGTCGGTCCCGAGTCAGAAGAGGCGCCTCCAAGATTTCAGCCAAGACCAGGTAGGCCGCATCGTAGGCTGTGACGTTGTTTCGAAGTTGCCAGATGCGCGGGAGAAACGGGTCGTGGGGATAGCGGTTCGAGGGGAAGTCTATTAGATCGGTTAAGGCTTATCGGCCTCGATCTGCGGTCATTTCC
This sequence comes from Acidobacteria bacterium AH-259-L09, assembly GCA_027717875.1. The sequence continues at coordinate 488 of JALLOL010000197.1, forward strand.
TCCGAGCGGACGTACCGCCGGAGCACCTGGGCCACCCAGATCGATCAAGTGAGGAGCATGAAGCGTCACATCCTCCGCAAAAATTCGTTCCTCGACCTCCGGCGCCGGAGGGGTCCTCAGAAGGACTTCCAAAATGATGGAAGCATCCACCACAATCAACGCCGCCCGGGCCTTGAGCTTCTCGTAGGCATCCAACTGGAGAGAAATCGTCTTCGTTGCCTTGCATGGCATCATGGATGGCACCTCTTCACTTGTCAAGGGCCATCCTGATCGGATTTTTGTAAGATGTCAGTTGTCAGTCGCATGCTCCTCCAGGATCCGTCGAAACAGTCCCGCTTCAATATTACTGCCGCTGAGAATTAAGACCACCTTTTTCCCCGCCAGCTGCCGGCCAAATTTTCTTGCTGCCGCCAAGGCCGCTGCACCCGCACCCTCAGCGACGTTGTGCGTGGTCCGATAAAGATGGTAGACGGCCCCGGCGAGTTCCTCCTCACTAACCGTCACAATGTCGTCTACGTGCCGACAAATGATAGAGAAGGTCAGTTCAAAAGGGACGCGTGTAGCCAATCCATCCGCCATGGTGTCACAGCAGTCGGTGGTTTGGATCTTCCCCTCCTTCCATGAGCGATAGACCGAGGGAGCTCTCTCAGCCTGTACGCCCACCACCTTTACACCCGGAGCAACTGCTCGCACCACCGTGAGGACACCCGAAATGCCGCTTCCACCACCCAGCGGAACAAAGATATAGTCGGGACGAGGAAGATCTTCCAGGATCTCCAGCGCGTAGGTGCCGACTCCATGGATTAGCATCGGCTCGTTGGCGGAATGAACGTATCTCAGGTCCTCCTTCCCCTGGATTTCCTCCACCTTCTCGCGTGCCTCGTCGAAATCGTGCCCGTAAACCAGCAGTTCAGCTCCAAAGGCTTCCATTGCCTCGTTCTTTTCGGGATTGTTTCCATGCGGAATGCTGACAATGCAGCGGACACCATGAAGTTTCGAGGCCAATGCGATCGATTGCCCGTGGTTGCCCCGAGTCGCAGTAATCACCCCCCGGCGCTTTTCCTCAGCACTCAAGTTACTGATCAGGTTGATACCACCTCGAATCTTGAATGAACCCGTGGGATGATGGTTCTCATGCTTCACATAGGCACGACAGCCAAGGAAACGATCCAGAAGTGGATAGGGGATGAGTGGAGTGGGACGTAGATAACGGTAGACGGATTTGTGGGCTTCTAAGATTCCCTGAAAAGTGACTTCCATTGCGTTTCGTGACTTCGTGACTTCGTGCGTTCGTGACTTCGTGCGTTCGCACGAAGTCACATATTCTTATAATCCGGTCCTCCCCCTCCCTCCGGTGGAGTCCAAACAATGATCTGATAGGGATCCATAACGTCGCAGGTCTTACAATGCACGCAGTTACTGAAGTTCACTTGCAGACGGGCCTTGTTGTCCTGCTCAACCATTTCGTAAACATGAGCAGGGCAAAAATGTTGACAAGGATTCCCGTACTCGCGGGTGCACCGATTGTGACAGATGTCAAAGTCTAAAATCTTCAGGTGGCAAGGCTGATCCTCTTCATGAGCAGTGTTGGAAAAATAAACATCCGTCAGCTTGTCAAAGGTGAGCCGGCCGTCAAAGGGCATTGTCTCACACTCAGCATCGGGTTTTCCGAAGTAGTCTTTGAGCTTCTTCATCCGAGCATGGCCAGGCATCGTGGATAGTGGATCCTTCAGTCCTCGACCTTTGGTTAGAAATTGCAGACCCGTAAGGAACATCCCTGACCAGAAGCCTCTCTGAAAAGCCTGGCGAAAATTACGGACCCTCCAAAGTTCCCCTTTAGCCCAGCTGTTCTCGAAACGATCCTGGTAGCTTTTCAAGGTGGCCGCCGAACAGTCGCCCTTCAGCAAGGCTTCAAGAATCGTTTCTGCTGCCAGCATTCCTGATTTGATAGCCAAATGGATCCCTTTCAAGCGCTGGGCATTCAGAAATCCTGCGGAATCCCCCACAATAAGCAGGCCATTCGCATAAAAGCGAGGCATCGAGTAGTATCCGCCTTCAGGGATGATCTTGGCCCCATAGGAAAGCACCTTGCCACCTTCCAGTATTTCCCGGATGAAAGGGTGGGTCTTGAATTCTTGAAAGAGATGGTGTGCGTCCAGGCAGGGATTCTCGTAGTCCAGACCGACCACATAGCCAAGATCAATCAGGTTGTTATTCATGGTGTAGATAAACCCACCCCCGAATTCCTGTGTGCCGAGCGGGAACCCCAGCGTATGGTAGACCAACCCAGGCTGGATATCCCGGGGTACCTGCCAGATCTCCTTAACTCCGATGGAGTAAATCTGGGGATGACGCCCTTCGTTCAAATTCAAGTGGCGTTCGGCTTGGAGAGTCAGCGTGCCGCGGGGACCTTCACCCAGCACCGTGACCTTGGCTAGAACATCGATTCCAGGCTCAAAATTCAGCTTCGGATTACCGTCTTTGTCCACTCCCTTATCGCCAATTCGTACTCCAATCACTGAATCACCCTCAAATAGCAGTTCTACGGCCGGAAATTCAGGGTAGACGTCAATGCCGTTTTTCTCACTCAGTTCAGCCATCCACTTCACAAGTCTTCCTAGAGAGGCCACATAATAACCATGGTTTCTGAGGGGAGGCGGAGTGATGGCAGAGCGAAAACTTTTGTTCTTGCTCAGGATGTATAGTGCATCATCCTCAACGGGCGAATCATAAGGCGGAGTCTCACCGTCAAATCCTTCCAGAAGCTCATCAAAAGCACGCGGATCGACAACTGCCCCACTGAGGGCGTGCGAACCGATCCCTCTGCTTTTTTCGATGACCAAGAGGGTCAGATCGCCGAGTCCCTGGCCCGAGTTTTGTCCCCGCTTTACGGCGTCATTGTGTTTGCGAACCAACCTGGATAAGTGCAGCGCTCCCCCCAGGCTGGCTGGGCCAGCACCCACAAAAAGAACGTCGACCTCAAGTTGTTCACGCTCCATTTTGTTGCTATGTTACCACTGTTCCACGCTCCAGGTTCCAGGTTCCAGGTTCCAAGTTGAAGGTTAAGCTATTGAGCTATTGAGCTGTCAGCTGTCAGCCCATGGCTTCTGAATTCCGGATTCTGGATTCTGACTCCTGGCTCCTGACTCCTGACTCCTGGCGGTTGTCCGTGGGTCAGCCAAAAATATTTGAAACTTTTCCCCAAAACGATCTTCTATAAATCAAATGAACAGGAAGTGGTGTGAGAAGATGAATTGTGATCGCAAAAAGCTAACCCAGTTCTTGTCCAAAGAACTGGATGTCGACAATAAATTGGACTTTCTTTTCCATTTGGATGATTGTACTGAGTGCTGGGAAGAGGTGTACAACGCGATCAAGGCCCAGCACCCTCACTATTACAAGAATAAGGCCCGTCGAATGAAGATTTCCGAAAAGGAAATCGCACAGTTCGATAAGGAAGAGGAAGTCTCTGAAGTCGCGTGAATGGGGAGCGAGGGGTCAGATGCGTTTAAGGGTCAGACCCGGTCAGACCCTTAAACGCATCTGACCCCTCGCTGACCATTGTGACCCCTTCCGCTCCTCACCCCAAACTGCGCGCACTGCGCTGCTGAACCAGAGCAAGTGAAACCAGAAAAGCCATTAAGCCAAAGACGACAGTAACCACTACAGAATAAAACAAAGACGGAAATTCAGTTTCCAGGATTGAATTTTGCCGATAAAGGGCGTGACGCACAGCCGCAACTCCGTAAGTGAGAGGATTGATCTTCATAATCCATCTGACCCAGAGGGAAGCGCCAGAAGGAGGGAAAACAGCACCGGATAGTAACCACATGGGGAAAAGAACAAGATTCATGATGGCGTGAAAACCCTGCGTAGACTCGATCCGCCAAGCAAAGGCAAAACCGAATGCGGTCAATGAAGAGGCGATGAGAAAAAGGATTCCCACTAATAGTAGGACCTTCCCAAGATCCAAAGAAATCCCAATCAAGGGAGCCAATAAGACAAAGAGGAATCCCTGAAGAAAGGCTACCGTCGCTCCACCCAGAATCTTACCGAGAGCCAATCCCGACCTGGACACGGGGGCAACCAACACGGAAAGTAAAAACCCCTCTTTGCGGTCTTCAATGACCGAGATGGTGGAAAAGATGGCAGTGAAGAGGATAATCAGGATGATTGTTCCCGGATAAGCGTATTCCAGATAGTTGATACCGGCTGGTGCTGAGGGAGGGCGAAAAGAAGCGCCAATTCCCGATCCGATAAGAAGCCAAAAGACCAGAGGAGTTCCGAGTGCACCCAGCAAACGGCTGCGCTGCCGATAGAATCGCACCAATTCTCGCCACCACAGAGTGCCGATGGGTAAAAGAAAGTTCATATCCCACGGAATACACGGAAAAGTTGACGGAGTCAATTGCTGCGCTCGTGCTTTCGTGCTGTGGTGCCGTAGTGCTGTCGTAGTGCGGTGAGATTGTGCTGGGGAG
>JALLOL010000198.1 GCA_027717875.1 Acidobacteria bacterium AH-259-L09
GGGCTTTTTACGAAGTGTACGGATTGCAATAACTTTATTTGGAAGAAGGAACTGGAACGGAATCTCTTGGTCTGTCCCAAGTGTTCCCATCACTTCAAGATCAATGCTCGCCGGCGCCTGGAATTCCTGTTGGACCACGGCCGGTATGAAGAATTTGATGGACACCTGAAGTCTTCCGATCCGCTTCATTTTGTCGACAAGAAAAGCTACAAGGAGCGTCTTCAACAAACCGTCAAGTCGACGGGCGTCAATGAAGCGGTAGTGAATGCGGAAGGTTCCATTGACGGCCACCATGTGGTGTGCGCTGCCATGGAATACGGTTTTATCGGCGGCAGTATGGGTTCAGTGGTCGGTGAAAAGATCACTCGAGCCATCGAACGTTCCGTCAACACCCAAAAATCCCTTATCATTGTTTCGGCGAGTGGGGGAGCCCGTATGATGGAAGGGGTTCTTTCACTGATGCAAATGGCGAAAATTAGCGCTGCCCTGGCGGAACTGGACGAAAAGCGTGTTCCCTATATCTCCTTGCTCACAGATCCAACGACGGGAGGGGTCACAGCCAGTTTTGCCATGCTGGGTGACCTGAATATTGCTGAGCCAAAGGCTTTGATCGGCTTTGCCGGTCCACGAGTCATCGAGCAAACCATTCGCCAGAAACTGCCCGATGGTTTCCAACGAAGCGAATTTCTACTGGAACACGGCATGCTGGATGCCGTCGTCTCACGAAATGATCTTCGCCAATTCATTGCCGACGCACTCTCATTTATGAGCTGTTGAGCTTTCGAGCTTTTGAGCTGCTGGGCGTCTTACCGCTCGTAGCTCAATAGCTCAATAGCTCAACAGCTCATGACATGACTCACAACTCAAAAGTCACCACTCGAAACATGAACTATAGCGAGTGCCTGGCCTATCTACAAAAGCTTGGCGATGAAGTTTTGACCATGAAATTCGGATTGGAAACGATGCGAACACTACTGGGTGCGTTGGGGAATCCTCATTTGAAATATCCTTCCCTTCTCATCGCGGGCACCAATGGAAAAGGCTCAGTGGCTCGCCTCCTGAATTCAATTTTCACCGCTTGCGGGATACGCAATGCGCTTTACACCTCACCCCATCTGATCAAGGTGGAGGAACGCTTCGTGCTGGATAACCGGCCCATCGAATCCGAAACATTCGCTCATTATTTTGCCCGTGTCGTCGACACGATCAGCCGATTAAAGTTTTCTTCCCACCCTACCTACTTCGAGACTTTGACGGCCCTCGCTTTCCTGTATTTTTCCGAGCAGAAAGTAGAGATTGCCATTCTGGAGGTGGGTATGGGAGGACGCCTGGACAGCACCAATGTGGTGGATCCAGTTCTTTCCATCCTAACCTCTGTCGGATTGGATCATCAAAGATTCCTGGGGGGCACTTTAGAAGAAATTGCTCGTGAAAAGGCCGGAATTTTGCACGAAGCACGCCCTGCACTGATGGCTCCTCAGCGAGCTCAAGTCCGACAGGTCTTCCTGAGCGAAGCAGCCAAAAAGAAAGTGACACTTCATGAATTGGATTCCTCCTCCATTGAATACTTAGGGTCCAGGGAAGGGAAGTATGCTTTTCGCTTCCATGGTTCGGAATTTAAGCTCCAACTTTACGGACAGCACCAGGTTGAAAGCGCGGCTCTGGCTGTGCAGGCGGTCGAGATCCTTCGAAACCATGGTTTTGCAGTCTCTGCAACTTGCACCCAAAAAGGGGTTGAACGAACTCAGTGGATCGGCAGAATCCAGGTCTTGGGCCAGGACCCAACAGTGGTTCTGGACGGGGCACATAATTTGGACGCCGCAAAGAAGCTGGTGAACTTTCTCACGCTGCATACTCGACCACCGCGCACACTTGTGTTTGGGATGATGAGGGACAAGGACGTGGGCGCGGTTTTAGAAATCCTGAGACCCTACTTTGATCGAATCTATCTCACCTGCATCAATTCCCCCCGTGCGGCTACCATTGATGAGCTGAAAAGCTTGCTTCCCTCGGGGGTCTGCGTGGACGATCCTTTCGCTGCCTACTGCCAAGCCCTGAGTTCTTCTGCGACCACGGTAGTGGCCGGGTCTTTGTATCTTGTGGGAGAGATATTAGAAAGAGGGAGACGAGCCGGTAGCTCGGCCGAGCTCGCTTTGGAAGCCTCTCAACCAGCCGACAAAAAAGGATAGACCAGGAGACAAAAACGATGCGTACCAAGGCCCCGATCACAGGAGCGCTTCTCTTTGCTCTTGCAATCGTGATGAGTTGCCGGTCCTCGGAAACGTCCGATAGGGGGTCCGTGGTGATTTATACTTCGGTGGACGCTGTCTTTGCCCGACCTGTTGCGGAGCGTTTTGAACAGGATACCGGGATCAGGGTGCAGCTGGTGCCGGATACCGAGGAGACCAAGAGCACGGGACTACTCAACCGGCTAATTGCTGAAAAAAAGCGTCCCCAAGCTGATGTGTTTTGGAGTGGAGATCCGGTGCGCGCGGCAATTTTGAAGTTACAGGGTGTCAGTGCGCCGTACAAATCGCCTGTGGCTGAGAGTTTGCCTGTAAGGTTCTCGGACCCAGAAGGGCACTGGACAGGTTTCTCGGCACGGGCCCGTGTGCTCATTTACAACCGGGACCTGGTTCCCGAAGCTCAGAAACCCAAATCCGTGATGGATTTGCTTGACCCTCGTTTTCGGGATCAAGCCTGTATCGCCAATCCACTTTTCGGGACCACCTCTATGCATGCAGCTGCCTTGTTTGCTGTGTTGGGAGAGGAAAAAGCCAAGGCGTTTTTTGAAGGATTTGCCGGAAACGGCGGAAGGATACTTTCTTCCAACGGTGAAGTGCGCCGACGGGTGGCCAATGGCGAATTCGCGCTGGGGATTACCGACACCGATGACGCAAACGTGGCGCGCATTGAAGGAAAGCCCGTGGGGATGGTCTTTCCTGATGCGGGGGGTATGGGGACGTTGGTCATCCCCAACTGTGCAGTACTTATCAAAGGCGGGCCCAACCCTGAGTTGGGTCGCCGATTCATTGACTACCTTCTTCGACCCGAAACGGAGGAGACTCTGGCCAGAAGCGCCGCAGCCCAAATGCCTTTACGATCAGGCCTTTCAGTCCCGGAAGGGATGGTGTCTATCCAGGACTTCAACCCAATGAAGGTAAATTACATCAAGCTTGCCCAGATATTGGAACGACTTTCAAGGGGCTTTCTGAAGGATTGGGTGAACCAAAACCTGTGATGATCTCCTGTCTGCTATTGGAGCGACCGGGTAGATGGAGGATTTTCGGTGTCGCAGGGCTCCTGTCGATCGCGATGCTTCCATCGATGCCACTCTTGTGGCGTGCGGCCACGTCTTTTGATCGCGGTACCTTTGTCATAGGCGAAGCCTTTAGCAGCGCGCTTTTCAACAGTGCCGTAGTCGCCTTCACCGTCATGTTCATAGCTCTGGTAGTGGGTTTACCCATAGGCGTGCTAGCCGCGCTTTATCACGTTCCGGGAAAGAAACCTGTCCTTGCGCTGGTGGCCTTGCCCCTGTTGGTGCCGTCCTTTCTTTGGGCTATCGGTTGGTCTGCACTGGCCGCCCGTTGGGGTCGGACAGCCTCGGAGGTTCTTTCAGGATTTGCTGGTTGTATTATTGTCTTTAGCGCCACTGGAATCCCGCTCGTCCTCCTGACTGCTTTTATAGTCACTATCGGACTTTCGGCCTCCCAGGTTGAGGCCGCTCGCCTGGCTGGTGGAGAGCGAGTTGTATTTCGCCAAGCCCTTCGCCACGCAGCTCAGCCGGCACTCCTTGCTGCAAGTCTGGCTGGTGTGTTGACTCTGTCCGATCCAGGACCGGGTCTGATTTTTGGACTTCGCTCCGCCGCCTCGGACATTTTAACCAGCTTTTCAGCCCTTTACGACTTCGGCCAAGCGGGGCAACAGTGCGTCATTCTAGCGGGGGTCGTCCTGCTGGTCGCGACCCCTCTGGCCTATTTTGCCGCTCCATGGTTGGCGACCCAAGTGATGCCGCGGCAACTGCTTGCCGAGATTCCTGTCCGACATCGCGGTAGCAGCTTTGCCGCAATTGTGGCTCTTTTGATTTTGGTTGCATTTGGGATCCTCCTCCCTGTTACAGGCATCAGTCTGCCTGTAATAGAGGCCGATGCAGAGTTCGAACGGTCCCTTTCGGAGGTCGGGCGTACCTGGGCTAACACCTTGATTTATGCGTTAGGAGCTGGTGCGATGGCTGCTCTGCTGGGGTTTCTTTTGGCCTTTTTCGTGGGTCGAACTACTCGCCTCAGGACAGTTTGCTTAGGAATTTGTATTGCCCTGTTCTCCTTGCCCCCTGCTCTGCCGGCGCTGGGGTTGGTCCAGCTTGCCGGGGAGGCTGAGGCTTGGATGGATCCTCTCCTTCGGAGCCGCCTGACGGTCTGTTTGGCGCTTGGTTTGCGCTTCTTTCCAGTCGCTGCCGTGCTCGGCTTGCAAGCGTGGGCAGCCACGTCTTCTTCCTGGAACTGGGCCGGGGCGATTCACGGCGTGCCCCTGACCAAGTACTTGCGGAAGGTGGTACTCCCGTTTGTCTCACCGACACTAGCTCTGGCCGTCTTTTTGGTAGGGCTTTTGGCGACAGCCGATGTGAGCACGGTTCTGTTGCTCCATCCACCCGGACAGGAATCGTTCCCGCTAGCCATCTTTACCGTTATGGCCAATGCCCCGGAGTCACTGGCTGCATCCTTATGCCTGCTCTATGTTGCAGCTGCGGGTGGACTGTTGATTCTAGTGGCTCGATTCCTAAATATTCAGGAATCATTGTAAAGGGCATCA